>JBPCJY010000235.1:0-19506 GCA_051004815.1 Ktedonobacteraceae bacterium | reverse complement strand
TTGCCCCTGTTGCCTCCTGGTGATTGATCGTGATCTGAATGCTGCCATAAACATCACAGCGGTGGGATTACACCGCGTGGGTTTGCCCCAAGAAGCCCCTGCATTTATGCATGGGGAGTAATCACCGAGGACATTACCCGTATGCAGATCGTCGTGTTCCAGCGATTCCGGTATAGGGTAGCTGGCCAGTTCGTCGCACAAACTCTTGAGTTGGGGCGTATAGGCCAGGAGTTGTTCATACTCGTGGCGGGGTAGCCCCTTCTCTTCACCTATATGCAGCAAAGGTGTCGCGGCAAGTACTTCTTCATAGAGGCGTGGTAGCAGGTGCAAACGCTGGTCTGGACAACCTGTGGCCTTCAGTGTCTCCACATGGGGAGCCAACGCAATCTGCAACTCGGCATACTGACGTATTTCTTCCACTGAGCGATCAGGATCGTGCGGGCCACTACGGAACGGCACGCCCCCATCCCGCATGAGCATCCAGTGCCGTTGCCTATCGACCACCAGCACAGGAGGCACATGCGCGGGAACAAGTCGACTAAGCGTCTCTGTCAACACAGGTTCAAATGCGAACACCGAGGCCGAGGCTTTAAAGTACAGATTGCCCGTAGTCGTCGGAACACGTAACGCGGTAGACCAGAAGTTTGTCCGCACCTGCTCAAAAGGCGCGGACGATGTATAGCCCAGCCTTGTGAGTTGCTCGTGTATCCATACCGTGGCAGTGGCGAACCAGCCCAGGCTCTCCCACGGTGACTTTTGCTCCTGCCTCTCCCGCTTCGCGCCCCCGTCAAACCAGGCTTCGAGGACAGCCCGATGCTCTGGCACAGCGAGGGAAAGATTGGTCAGTTCTGACTGCTCAATCCAGCGTCCATTGGCGGGAAGTGCCACGTTGGGGCTATGATTTTCTAGCGCGTAGACGCAGTGCTGGTCCTCGCGCTCCTCGCCTTTATAGCGATCATAGACACAAGAGAGGACGGTGGTTGTGAGACCAAGTTGGGCCTTCATAGCCGCGTTGATCTCGTCAGGATTAGTGACAGTATGTTGTAGCAACGTCCAGCTCGCCTCTTTACATAAGAGTAACACTCGCGGCTGGCTACCATGCGCAATAAGACTGTAGTTGTCGTTCTGTTCGTCAGACATAGGTTTGGTTCCTTATTTTCTATTCCCTTGTTTCGTCAATGTGACCACCACTATAGACCCGGCAATTGCTCCCGCCCCAACAATGATTTGCCAATTGAGGGGTTCGCCCAGCAATGTTACCCCAAATAGCACGGCCACGACTGGCTCAAAATAGATGTACACGGCTACCTTGGAAGCGGCAACCCTGGTGAGGGCTGTATTGTAGGCAAAATAGGCAATCACCGAGCAGACCACTGACAGGAAAAGCAACGCGAACCATTGCACACCATCCAGCCGCGTAATCGCGCCCCAATTGTTCCCTACTGGATCAAGCAGTGAGAGCAAGACCAGCCCCACCGCTCCACTGAGCATCGTGCCGCCCGTCATCACGAGCGGCGAAATTTTCGTCATCCAGCGTTTGCTGAGGGTGGCGTAGGCCGCGAAGGCAAACGCATTGCCCACCAGGCATAGTGTACCAAAGAGAAAACCAGATGCCAGGGTTACAGCCAGTGGTTTTTGGAACACGATAATCACCACGCCACTAAAGCCAAGCAGAAGTGCGAGCATGTTGGTCCATCGAAGCTGCTCTTTGCCGATAAATTGAGCGAAAATAGCGGTAACTACTGGAATGAGGCCAACGACGAGGATAGAGGAGATACTAGCATTTGTCTGCTGAACGCCGGTGTATTGCAACCAGAAATAGAGCGAGAAGGTGATTTGTCCAAGCAAAGCCATACGGAGTAAGTCACGCCACGAGATTTGACGTTGCACCACTGCTCTCGCAAGAGGAACTACAAAGAAGAGAGAAGCGATGCTGAAACGTACCACCGCTAACAGAGTTGGACTGAGCGCAACCAATCCTACTGCCGCGGGATGCAACAGGTAACGCGCCGCCACAAATGATGTACCCCATGCGACAACCGCGAACCACACTCCCGCGTAGACTACTATACTATGGCTTGCCTTCCTGGGCGTCTCTTGTGCTATGATCTCTTTCTTCATAGTACTCTTTATAGATAGAACTCCTTTCGCTGTATGCTCATCAGTTACCGAACTCCCTGAATATCAAATAATTCTCGTATCCACTCAATGAGTTGTTGTGCGTATGAATTGAGGTAGTATCAGGGCTTTCCAATTCTTAGGTATGGTTCAAATGGACTTGACAGTTGCTCACCAACAGAAAGACACAGCTCTGTCAGGCTTCGCGCAGCGAAGCATCTGTGTGCCGAGCGCGACAGACCCTTCCCCTTCGCTGCGCTCAGGGCTTCGGCTACTGCGCGGAGGCGTGACAGGGGTTGACGGTTCAACCTGTCAAGCACCATTCGTCACCATTGAACCTTGCCTTATAAACGAGAAAGCATTTTATCGTACTCAGCATGGGAACCGATTCAGAACCAGATTATCTCACCTGGTTTGCGGATGGCAAGGGCACGATAATGAAGGCCGACACGCACTGAGTAAACGGGGCCGCGAGGGCTGACTTGTTTGAAAGAAAGGCTTGGATGCGAAGGATTAGCTTTGAAGAGACGATAGGCGGCATTTGCCTGCCGTTGTACTGGCATCGGTAGTTCTGCAAAAAGAGCGTGAAATTGCTTCGTGCGCTTCGACTTCAAGAGAGAAAATCGTCTCCTCTGATCTCTTCCGTTTCTCCGAACGCATCTTCTGCCAGTGCCTTATTTACTAGTTTCTCAAGAAGTGGTTCAGATCGGGGATCGTGAAAGAGATTTTGCCAGCGATGTTCTGAAGCGATTTCCTGCCGTATAATCTCAATAATATACCGTTGCTCGTCTTCGGGTAGCTGTGCTACTTCCTTAAAAGCTTCTTCTAGTGCATCTATCATGGCTTACTCCCGCTCTCTAGGCATAAGGATATCGTGCATTGTCTTTCTATTGCTCGTTAGTAGTGTACCATTACTCTATATTGAGAGCAAGGCTGCTGGAGTGAGTATGAGACACTTCCGATATTCAATAACTCTGCTGAGGTGCTAGTGCTTTATATCAAAACATCAGTAACAGAATGTTAGTTGCACTCTTCGCTCAGAAGTGGTAGAATATATCCTAGTGAATTAGTCGGATTAATCGGAGGTATTTCCGAGGAAGAACGGCGATCACCGTGTGTATGAAGAGAAGGGAGAAAGCCATGAACTTAGGAATATCGACAAAAGGCGAATATGGCGTGCGGATCATGGTCGATCTCGCTCGACATTATGGTGAACGCCCTCGCTCACTCACTGATATTTCACAGGCAGAGCTGCTGCCATTGGCATATCTTGAGCAATTAGTGAAACTATTGCGCGAAGCCGAACCACCACTGGTGAGCAGCACACGCGGCGCACACGGCGGTTATCGGCTCAGCCGGAACCCGGCGGAAATCTCCATGGGTGAGATTGTGCGTGTCCTGGAGGGGCCAATTGCCCCCATGATCTGTGCCACCGAAGGCGAAATGACTCAGATCTGTGGCTTTCTTGACTCGTGCAGAACGAAGTATCTCTGGACGAAATTGCGTGATGTAGTGGCACAAACCCTGGATACCATGTCGTTAGCTGACCTGGCCAAAGCAGAAGCCGCACAGGAGCACAATACGCCCTCCC
This sequence comes from Ktedonobacteraceae bacterium, assembly GCA_051004815.1. Taxonomy (GTDB): domain Bacteria; phylum Chloroflexota; class Ktedonobacteria; order Ktedonobacterales; family Ktedonobacteraceae; genus JBBQXY01. The sequence goes on along the minus strand of JBPCJY010000235.1, from coordinate 15,797 downwards.
GTTTCATTGCTCTTTCAGATATTCAGGTACTGCCGAACATGAGGTTTGCTATACCTGCCAAAGAAAGCGAACCGCAGGTTCGTCCGCTGTCCTAAAAAGGCTATATGACCTACCGACCGAGCATCGTTGCTGTCGGAATAAGAGAGGATATGTTTTTATAATGGAATCAGAACTCGTAATTAAAAACCTTCACGCGACTATTGAAGGCAAATCGATCTTACGTGGTGTGAACTTGGTCGTGAAACAGGGCGAAATTCACGCGCTAATGGGGCCAAACGGCTCCGGCAAAAGTACCCTTGCCAATGTTATTATGGGCAACCCGAAATATGAAGTGACCGAGGGTGAAGTCTGGTTCAAAGGCGAGAACATCCTGGAGTATTCGCCGGATCGTCGCGCTCGTATGCGCCTCTTCCTGGCGTTCCAATATCCCATGTCCATTCCTGGCGTGAGCGTTGCCAACTTCCTGCGCCGTTCGCTTGAAGCGGTACGTGAAGGCAACAAGCCATTGGAAGAGGGCGAACACCCCACCGGCAAGATGGTCAAGCGCAAGAGCATTCCCCCCAGAGAGTTCCGCACTCTGTTGCAAGAGAAGATGCGCCTGCTCAAAGTAGACAACAGCTTTATCAACCGTTCGATCAACGATGGCTTCTCCGGTGGCGAGAAGAAACGCGCCGAGATTTTACAGATGGCCCTATTGGAGCCAGAGATCGCCTTAATGGACGAGACCGACTCCGGCCTGGATATCGACGCCCTCAAGATTGTCTCCGAGAGCGTTAACGCCTTGACTGGCCCGAACCTGGGCATCCTGCTCATCACCCACTACCAGCGCATGTTGAACTACATCACTCCTGACTTTGTCCATGTGATGTTCAACGGGCGCATCGTCAAATCAGGTGGGAAAGAACTGGCCTATGAACTCGAAGAGAAGGGTTATGAGTGGCTCAAACCCACCGAGGAAGCGAACGAGGTGAGCGTCAATGGCTAATGACGTGTTACGCGGACTATCGCGCGACGCGGTAGTGGAGCTATCGCGCCAGAAAGGGGAGCCCGAGTGGATGCTGCAAAAGCGTCTGCACGCCTGGGATGTGTACGAGAGCATGCCTGCCCCACTGGGACGGCGTGGCGACCTTGGTACATTGCGGACGGTGGCCAATTATAATTTCCAGGAACTGAATCCCTACGTTCCTGCCAGTGGTAACGGCGCATTGTCAGTTGAAATTGAGCAATCCCTCAAAGAGGCTCTGGTAGATGCGCGTGCTGGACTGCTTGTTCAGCGCAACGCCTCGGTAGTACGTGCGGAGCTTGATCCGGAACTTCAGCAACAAGGTGTCATCCTGACCGATCTCGATTCCGCCGTGCGCGACTATCCTGAGTTGGTGCAACAATACTTCATGACGACGTGTGTTCCCGTGGAAAGCAACAAGTACACTGCTATGCACGCGGCCTTCTGGAGCGGTGGTGCTTTCCTCTATATTCCCAAAGGCGTCGAGATCGCGGAACCCATCCTCACCCAAATCTGGCTGGATGTGCCAACATCGGCCACGTTCGCACATACCCTGATTATCGCGGAAGAGCTGAGCAGCGTGCGTTACGTGAACGAATATAACTCATCCGTCGCGGGTGAGCAACCTGCCTTCCTAAACGATGTGGTAGAGGTGTTCGCCAGGAACGCGGCCCGTGTCGAGTTTAGCAATATGCAAGACCTGGGTCAGAACGTCTGGAACGTCACCAACAAGAACGCCGTGCATGAAAAGGACGGCAGCGTCACCTGGGTCATGGCAGACCTGGGCAGCAAAGTGACATTGGCAAACATTGGCGCGTCCTTGCGCGGCAACGGCAGCGTCGCGGAACTGGTGGGCGTCTTCTTTGCCGACCATGACCAGCGTTTTAGCATGAACACACTCTCCGATCATAATGCTATTGCTACGAACGCCGAGACTCTGGTCAAGGGTGTATTGACCGATAAGTCACGCGTGGAATTTCAGGGCATGATTCGTGTGCAGCCCAAAGCCCAGCAAACGGCCTCCTTCCTTTCAGATCACACCCTGCTTTTGAGTAGCGAGTGCCGGGCAGAGTCCATTCCTGGCCTGGAAATTGGAGCGAACGAGGTCAGTGCCAGCCATGGTGCCACCACCGGACAGATCGACGAAGAGCAACTCTTCTACCTGATGGTACGTGGCATAGCTCGCGCAGAGGCCGAGCGCATCATCGTGCAAGGTTTCTTTGAACCTGTCCTCCAGCGTGTGCCATTGGAGAATCTACGCATCCGCCTGCGCCGCAGCATTGTACGCCGCATGAGCGGTGCCTACGAATCCGAAGCCGATACCTGGGTGGATGCCCAGGAACGCTGGGAGATCGAAGGCGTAGATGAACACGCCATCAGCCTCGACAAAACCATAGTCGATGAAGAGATTAAACTCACGGAATATTAAGGACGAAGAGCTTGCTCCCGTCCACCCCAGGGTGTACCTTGCGGGCAATCCATTTCACGTAAGCGGAACGGCATGGAACGTGTGTAGGGACAGGGGGCCTTGTGCCTGTCCTGGTGGGGATTCTGCACTCCCACCCAGGACAGGCACAAGGCCCCTGCGCCCTCCGCTTGCGGGGTACCCTGGGATCGGAATGGAGCTAGAAAAGAAATCAGGCAGGTAGTATTATGCTCACATCGGACAAGGCTGGCATAGCGGACACGCAAGTCCGTGCAATTACAGAGATTCGCAACGACTTCCCTATTTTGTCGCGCACCGTCCATGGGAAACCCCTGGTCTACCTGGACAGTACCGCTAGCTCGCAGAAGCCGCGTGCCGTTATCGAGGCCATGAGCGTGTACTACGAATCGTACCATGCCAATGTCCATCGCGGCGTCTATGAGATCAGCGAAGAGGCCACAGCGGCGATGGAGAAGGCGCGTGTGAAGGTGGCCCGTTTTATCAATGCGCGTCAGAGCAAACAAATCATCTTTACCCGCAACACCACCGAGAGCATCAATCTGGTGGCCTATAGCTGGGGCAACGCAAACCTTGTCGCCGGTGATGTCATTGTTTTGACCGAAATGGAGCATCATAGCAACCTCGTTCCCTGGCAACTGCTCGTGCAGCGCACGGGAGCGCGTTTGGAGTTTATCCCTATCACTGATGATGGACTTCTACGCCTCGATATTTACGAACAACTTTTGCAACAGCAACCCAAGTTGGTGGCTTTCACGCATATGTCGAACGTGCTTGGCACGATCAACCCGGCGCGTGAGATGATTGCCCAGGCGCACGCCGTTGGAGCCACCGTCCTCATTGACGCGGCCCAGAGCGTGCCCCACTTGCCGGTCGATGCGCAGGCACTGGATGCGGACTTTCTCTGTTTCAGTGGACATAAGATGCTGGGGCCAACGGGCATCGGTGTGCTGTATGGCAAACGCGACTTGCTGGAAGCCATGCCGCCGTTCATGGGCGGTGGTGATATGATTCGCACGGTTGGCTTGCGCCAATCCACCTGGAACGACCTACCCTGGAAGTTCGAGGCTGGCACACCAGCTATCGCCGAGGCGATTGGCATGGGAGCGGCAGTCGATTACCTGAACACGCTCGGCATGAAAAATGTGATGCAACATGAACAAGCATTGACGCATTATGCCATGGAACAGTTACAAGCAGTGCCAGGGCTGACCATCTATGGGCCGAAGGCAGCGCAGCGCGGTGGCGTGGTATCTTTTACACTAGGAGATATTCATCCCCACGACCTGGCCTCTATCCTTGACCAGGAGGCGGGGGTCGCGGTTCGTGCTGGCCACCACTGTGCGCAGCCACTGATGGAACGCCTGGGATTAGCAGCCACAGCACGCGCCAGTTTCTATATCTATACATTACAGGAAGAGATCGATGCCCTGGTGCAAGGACTACACCGAGCAATACAAATCTTCAACCTGTAGGGCCGATTTATCACATCGGTCATATACAAATAACTCAGTGGAGATGCCCTATGTCAATGGATTATCGTGAATACATTCTGGACCATTATCGCAATCCGCGCAACTATGGGACGTTGGAAGCACCCACCGCCCATGCCGAGGACACAAATCCGTTATGCGGAGATCAACTCGGCATTGACCTCCAGGTGGAGGGAGACCGCGTCACAGAGGTGCGTTTTAAAGGGCGTGGTTGCGCGATCAGCCAGGCCTCAGCCTCAATGCTCTCCGAGTTGATCGAAGGTAAGACAGTGGAAGAGGTGGTACAGCTTGGCAAGCAGGACGTTTTAGAGTCCCTGGGCATTTCCATCAGTCCAGCACGCATGAAATGTGCCTTCTTGTCGCTGCGCGTCTTACATCGCAGTCTGGCACTCGCGGGCCTGGAAAAACTGCAGGATAGTGGCGACGACGAAGAATAAGGAAAAACTATGCGTCTGCAAGATCATGTCGTGATTATCACGGGCGTGAGCCATGCTGGGCAGGCAGGTTTCGCGCTGGCGAAGGCGTTTGCTCGTGAAGGTACACGCCTGGCAATCAGTTCCCGCAGTGCTGAACGGGTCAATGCGCGTGCGGAAGAGTTACGTGCCGCAGGTACCCAGGTTCTACCCGTTGCCGCTGATCTGACGACGGAAGAAGGGGCTAACACGCTCATTCAAGAAACGCTAGCGACCTATGGGCGCATTGATAGCCTCATCAACCTGGCAGGTGGCCTGACCAAGTATATGCCCTCTAATGAACTATCCCTGGCGGACTGGGACTACGAACTGAATAATAATTTGCGCACGACGTTTCTCTGTACCCGTGCCGTATGGCCAGTCATGAAGCAACAGGGCAGTGGCAAAATTCTCAATTTCAGTCGGGCGGGAGGCGTTGAGGGTTCCAGCCCGAACATGTTGGCCTATAACTGTGCCAAGGCCGGTGTCGATGCCCTGACGCGCACCTTCGCGAAAGAAGGCAAACAAGCCGGTATTTATGTGAATGCCATTGGCCCCGGCCTGATTATCACCCAATCTAACCTTGAATCTATGAAGCCTACCCCAGAAGAATTGAGCAAGAAGTGGGTCAGCGTGGAACAGGTGGCGGAGGCGGCAATCTTTCTCATCTCATCTGCCAGCGATGGCGTGAATGGAGTCATTCTGCCGGTGCAGGCAAAAGGAATATAGCAACGTATGGCGGATTTTATTAAAGTAGCGGAACTGGATGAAATAGACGTGGGCGAATTGCTGCCCTTGGAGGTCGATGACGAGCTGATCTGCCTTGCCAATGTGGACGGCGAAATTTGTGCCTTTACCGATAACTGTACGCATATCAGTGGCCCCCTTAACGAAGGCGAGCTGGAAGGCGATGTCCTCACTTGTCCATGGCATGGCGCACGCTTCAATGTACGCACCGGCAAGGTCTTACGCGGCCCCGCCCGTCAGGACATTCTTACCTACCCCGTGCAAATCGAAGGCAACGCCATCATGATCCAATTGCCCGACGAGTAATGATTGCTTATGAACGAACGCCGTGTAGGGGCCGATGTATCGCGCCCATCGCCGATGTATCGGCCCGTCCCGGTACTCACACCAATTACTTCACGACTCGATAGGCTCGCTAGACTCAACAACCTCCCCAGGTTCCTTAGCCTCATCTTTCCCTACATCTGTCGTTGCTTTAGCCGTGGCCGTTCTGTTAGGGTTGAGGAAGCGGATACGGAGCACGCGTTCGCGATGGCGTTCCTCATCCACGTTGCGTGTACGAGCTTGCAGTAGGTCGTTCAACGAGATGATACCCACTAACTTCTGTGGGCTTTCCCTCTCTACCACGGGCAGGCGCGTATAGCCTGTCTCAGCCATACGAGACACGACAACACGTAATGGATCGTCAGGGAAGGCCACCACTGGATGCGGTTCGATCAGTTCCGCAAGCTGATAACCCTCGCCGATTGCGCATTGTTCTTCCAACAACTTTAACAAGTCTTTGCGTGTTGCTACCCCTATCAGGTTATCTTTAGCATCGACCACAGGATAGAGATACTGCCCCAGCGGACGCTGCTCGCTATTGATCGACTGCGCCAACTCTTTCTGTGAGATGTGTGCGGGGAGTGCCACGATATTGGTGCGCATCACCTCGCGTGCAAAAATGATTTCCAGCGGATCAACCGCGTACTCGCGACTCATATGATAGCCGCGGCGGCTGATCTTTTCTGTCAAGATAGAGCGGCGCATCACCAGCACCGTGAAACCGTGGGCGATAACTACCGCGACCAGAAGCGGGAGAAGTGCATTGACATCGTGCGTTAATTCCAACGCGAAGATGATCCCTGTGAAGGGAGAGCGCATAGTACCACCCAGGATAGCACCCATACTGATCAGTTGCCAGAATCCCAACCCCTCGTTGGGCAAGAACATCGCCTCGATGCCGCCCAGCGCGCCACCCATCATCAAAAGCGGTGCCAGCACACCACCCGACGTACCCGAACCTAACGAGACCGACCAGATAATGGACTTAACCAGCAAGATACCTATGATCGCTCCTATGGTCACGTTGCCCTGTAACAACTGGGCGATAGTGCTGTAGCCAACACCAAGAGCCTGCGGGAAAATCAATCCACCTACACCGACCACGACACCACCAATCGCTGGCCACCACATCCAGTGAATTGGTAAACGGGTGAAACCATCTTCCGCGGCATACACCGCCAGCGTCAGCAAGGCGGAGAGCGCCCCTGCCAGCAGCCCGACGACGACGCAGCCGAGCAGCCCTTCTGGCCCGATAAAGAGCGCATGAGGCGGCACCGGGAAGAGTGGCCCGAAACCGAGAATGTAGCGTCGGATCACCGCCGCCGTCGCACTGGCCAGAGCCACCGGAATCAGACTGCGCGGCTTCCACTCGAAGAGCAAGAGTTCTACGGCTAGCAGGACGGAAGCGACCGGCGCGGCAAAGGTCGCCGACATACCACCGGCGGCACCCGCGACGAGTAGAATCTTGCGCTCGGCACTGGTCAGGTGAAAGAACTGCGCAATCATCGAGCCGATGGCAGCACCCGTCATAATGATCGGCCCCTCAGCCCCAAACGGGCCACCAGAGCCAATGGAGATAGCCGAAGAGATCGGTTTTAAGATGGCAACCTTGGGATCTATCTTACTGCCATTAATCAAGATGGCCTCGATGGCTTCAGGGATGCCGTGTCCACGTATGCGCTCTGAACCGTACCGCGCCATGAAGCCGATAATCAAAGCCCCGACCACTGGCACCAAAATTTCAAATACACCTAACTTATTACCCGCCGGCGAGACTAGATCGGTACCCCAGCGTTGGAAGAAAAAAAGATTGGTGAAAAGTCCGATTAATCGCAGAAGAATCCATGCCACAAAGGCACTGATGACGCCAATAACAATGGCGAACAGCGATATGACGATCATGCGCGGTGTGGTAGTAAAATCACCTAATATGCCAACATCTTCATGTGGCCCCATTTTATTAAGCCTGGCTACCACTTGTCCCCAGAGCTTATGCTGGGATGGGTGCTTACTCTCTTTTTTCATTGTGTCCGCTCCTCTCTTCCTGGCCAGTTGTCTGCCATTACCTGCTCCCAAGCAGGGTGGCGGCTAGCTCCGCTCGTCCGGTCGGGAAGGTAGTCTGTATAACTCATCCGCATTGTCCTGCGAATGTTCAGTTTGCGTCGCTCCATTTACAATCAAAGCATTCAATGCTTGCACAAGTGCTGGCCCCGCTGTTTGCAGTTCATTTCGATGCGACAGAGAAAGCTCTCGTAAGACCTCTTCCCCGTGAGGAGTGAGATCGACGATAACTCTGCGCTGATCCACCTCATCACGATGCCTCTGCACAAAATTCCGTTCCACTAAGCGGTCGATCAACTCGACCATACTGTGATGCTGCAACTGCAATCGCTCAGCAAGGTAGCTAATAGTGGCCTGTTTCCCCTTCGGCAAACCTTTGAGGGCCAACATCACCTGATGCTGTTGCGATTCAATACCGGCAGTACGCGCTATCTGATCGCTGAAATGAAGAAAGCAGCGAATTTGATGGCGGATTTCGGCCAACGCCCGGTACTCTTTCAAAGAAATGTGAGTATCATTTCTGCCCACAACAATTCCTCCTTGATTTATGTCGTGCTACGATATAAATATACCGAATATATGCCCGTTTGTCAAATTGAGTGAATGAAAGGCCCTGCTGAGAAACTAAATTTTCCAAACAAACCCTATCACGAAAATGAGAGCTTCTTGACAATTATAGTGACTGGTCTATATACTAGAAGCGAGAGCAGAAGGAGTGAGATGAGTTCAACACGAGATCAAATTATTGAGACAACTTGTGAACTACTAGAGGCTCAAGGATATCACGCGACGGGTTTAAATCAAATTTTGACCGTGAGTGGGGCTCCCAAGGGTTCACTCTATTACTACTTTCCCGAGGGCAAAGAAGAACTGACCGCTGAGGCCATTAAGAGAACTGGCGAGCTAGTCGCCAGTCGGATTAAGCAAGGGCTTGCTGGCAGTGATGATCCCTGTGAAGCTATGGAGTCCTTTGTGAATGGTATCGCGTATCATGTTGAAGCCTCTGGATTTCGTTCAGGTGGCCCATTGATGATTGTCGCCATGGAGACAGCTATCTCCAGCGAACGTTTGAATGGTGCCTGTCGGCAAGCATATCAATTACTACAGGATGCGTTTCAGGCGAAGCTGAGTGCGAGCGGTTATAGTGAGGCGCGTGCAGCGCAGTTGGCGATATTTGTCACAGCTACTATTGAAGGGGGCATCATTTTAAGTCGCACAAACCATAGTGGAGACCCGCTCAGAAACGTCGCGGCAATGCTTGGACATGTGCTTAAGACATTTCCGAGAGATTGAATGCGAGTTTCCAATAACCCAGGATATACTTTTTTATTGGAGCTGGATATAGTGACTGGTCTATATATCCTCCCTGCACGAAAGTTAAAATCAGAAAGCAGAAAATCATGAAAGCCATTCGCATATATCAAAGAGGCGAGCCAGCAGTGATGAAGTTAGAAGAACTTGCTATGCCGGTACCGGGTGAAGGAGAAGTGCTGATCAAAGTTGTTGTGGCAGGCATAAATTACTCGGACATTGGACAGCGCAATGGGAAATATCCCAACCTCGTCGCGTTACCGACGACCTTAGGGAACGAGGTTGGCGGTACAATTGTGGCGCACGGTGCGAAGGTGACTGAGCCGGCCATTGGAACGCGCGTTGTGTCGTTAGTTAACGGTGGGTACGCGGAGTACGCGCTTGCCGATGTGAGTAAAGTCGTGCCAATTCCGGATGAAGTGCCCTTCACCCAGGCAATTGTGCTGCCAATCCAGGGCCAGACATCCTATTTACTGCTGGAGAAAGCCGCGCGTTTTCAAAAGGGCGAGCGCATCCTGATACACGCGGCTTCTGGCGGTGTTGGATCATTGGTCGTGCAACTGGCAAAGGCGTTGGGAGCGGGTATGATCATTGGCACTGCCCATACGCCTGAGAAACTTGCTTTCATCCGTTCTTTGGGAACTGACATTGCAATCAACACTAACGATGCCAACTGGATTGAGCAGGTGATGCAGGCGACACAGGGAAAGGGAGTGGACGTTGTGCTTGATGCTATAGGCGGCGGGATTGGACAACAGAGTATTGCCTGCCTAGCCCCTTTCGGTAGGATGGTCGTGTTTGGGTCATTGAGTAACGAGGTAACGCCTTTTGTGACGCAGATGCTCATTCCCAAATGCCTGACGATCAGTGGCTATAATACGGTTGTGCAAGATCATGAAGATCAGATGCGTGCCAGCCGCGCTCTCCTTGAAGCCATGGTGTCAGGTCAATTAAAGGTTATGGTTGATCGTACTTATCCATTGGCTGAAGTGAGAGCAGCCCACCAGGCGATTGAGGAAAATAAAACACAAGGGAAAGTATTGCTCACTGTCTAAAGATAAAGCATGTGCTTTGCCAAAATCGATAGCGGGGCATACTCATAGATACGCATAGGAGGAACAAGATGAAACTCGCCATTTTCGGGGCTACTGGTCGAACTGGTAAACCTCTGGTCAAGCAGGCATTAGAGGCTGGACATGAAGTTGTAGTGCTGGTGCGCACACCATCGAAGATGCCGTTACAGCATGATCGGTTGACGGTGGTACAGGGCGACTCCATGAAAGCCGCTGATGTTGAGAAGGTTGTGCAGGGAACGGACGCTGTGATCAGCGTGTTGGGACAGAGCAAAGATTCGCCCAAGGATTTGCAGACGGTTTCAACGCGCAATATCGTCGCGGCCATGCAGAAGTTTGGTGTCAAACGGCTGGTAAGCCTGACCGGAGCAGGTGTGGACGCGCCACAGGACAGGCCGAAGTTGTTCAATCACCTCATCAAATTCGCGCTCAAGGCCATGTCCGGCCAGGTATTGCAGGATGGAGAAGGGCATGCCCATGTGATCAAAGATAGTTCGCTGGATTGGGTGATCGTGCGAGGGCCGATGCTGAATGAAGGACCATTTACGGGCAAGTATCGTATTGGTTGGGTGGGCGTCAATACAGGGGCGCGTATTTCGCGCGAGGACCTGGCTGATTTCCTGTTGAAGCAGGTGACTGATACCACGTACCTGCACCAATTGCCAATGGTGAGTGAGTAAAGATAGGATAAGAGGTTAATATATCATGGCTGTTGATACATCCAGGCAGGCGCGGCAAGCACCGCCAAAATTCATCAATTCGCTAATAGTTTTGCTCTTGCGCTCCCCTTTGCATGGGATGGTGAGCAAGTCGCTTATGTTGCTGACGTTTACGGGGCGTAAAAGCGGGAAGCAGTTCACTATTCCAATCGGATATACACGACAGCGGGATACGGTGAATGTCTTCACCGATCATGGCTGGTGGAAAAATTTGCTGAGCAATACGGCGGTAACGCTCACTATCAAAGGCAAAAAGTTCCAGGGAACGGCAGAGGTCGAGCACGATAATACGGAACTGATTGCCGCGGAAATGCTGGCGTTCCTAAAGTTACACAAAGGGGCTGCTAGAGCTTACGGAGTGAAGATTGATGCGAATGGAGAGCCTGAGCTTGCAACAGTACAGGAAGCCTCTCACCGCTTTACGTTGATACGCATTCATCTCAAGTAACAATGGCTCCTGTAAGTAAAAAGAAAACCTCGCGTCGCACGACGAGAGGTTTTCTTTTTACTTACAGGAGCCATACATGTATGGCAATTTATCCCACTTGATATTTGTTCCAATTCACTCTACAATGGCGCAATATCACTCTCAACAGTTTGAGAAAGCAATAAAGTAAATTGGGCCTCCATCCTCTAAGGGAAAGCAGGAGTGCAGAGGACGCAGTCCTTTGCCGGGGTCTGGGGTGCCCCCAGATTCTCTTCCTAAATCCCCCGAAGGATGGAGAACCAGTAAATTACAAATAGTGCGTTATGGGAGAGAAAAGAGATGGAAGGTAGATCACATCTACTGATTGGTCTCACGGCGGGGGTCATATTAGATAGTATGGTACACTTAACGGGCGATCCATTGACGATGGCAAAGGTGGTTCCCTTGACATTGATTGTCAAGAAGGCGGTCTATTATTTTATGGTGGGCTTTGGGGCGTTGCTGCCCGATATTGATAATGCGCGTAGCACATTAGGCCACAAGTTGGGTTGGATAAGCAAGCAGATACAGCACTTGGCTGGTCATCGTACGCTGTTTCACAGCCTACTTGGTCTATTGCTTGGCTCGCTGATCGCTCTTGGCCTGGAACAACTTGTCAGCTATTTGCTCATTCAACAAGGTTTTGTCATTCCAGGTCAATTTGTCCGTGGTTCGCATTTAGTGTTTGACGCTGTTTTATTTGGTTGCATCATGCATATTGCGGCGGATGCGATGACGGAGGGCGGAGTGCCATTGCTCTGGCCCAATCACAAGCGTTTTGGCTTTCCGCCCAATCCGCACTGGCGTTTTCGCACGGGTACCTGGCCTGAATTCGTGATTGTATGGTCGTTTATGATCCTGGTCGGCATCGGTATCTGGCAGTCCATTATAGTAGTGTAAGTAGGTAAGGCAATTGAACGCACGTAGACAGCAACGCGTGGCATGGGGCCTCTTCATCCTGTTTGTGCTCGCCTATGCCATCGGGATGAGTATCGAGACAGTGTTGCGCTACGAGACTTTCAAGGCGACAGCTTTCGACCTCGGCAACATGGACCAGGTGTTGTGGAACACCATTCATGGGCGGCTGTTCCAATTTACCAATCAGGCCGCTGATTGGTATGGGCCACCGACGCGCCTGGCTGTCCATGTTGAGCCGATTGTTTTGCCGCTCTCGCTGCTCTACGTTTTCCATGCTGATCCGCGCATCCTGTTGGTCTTCCAGTCGCTGGCACTGGCGACGGGTGCGCTCCCCATCTTCCTGTTAACCCGTAAGTACATTCCAGCGTGGCCGCTCGTAGCTCCCATGATGGTGCTGGCCTATTTCTTGTCGCCCGCGCTGCTGGGCCTGAATATTTTTGATTTTCATCCCATTAGCCTGGCCACGCCCTTTTTGCTGTATGCTGTTCTAGCCCTGGACTATAAACGCTATGGCTGGTTTGTGCTTGCTTGCATACTTGCCGCGTGTTGCAAAGAAGATATTCCTTTGTACATCGCCCTTTTGGGCATTCTAGTGATCTGGAAGTACAAGTTGCCGCGCCTGGGCAGTGCTTTAATTGTTGGCGGTATACTCTGGAGTGCTATTGCTTTTGGGGTTGTCATCCCCCATTTCTATCCGGGAGCACAGCATAACAACTTTTGGTACCGCTATGAAGCACTGGGTAGCTCGCCAGGAGAAGCTATTATCAATATCATTCTCCATCCGTGGTTACTGTTTACTACCTTTATCACGCTTGACCGTTTTTACTACGTGGCCAGTATTTTGCGCAGTACCGGCTTTTTCGCCTTGCTTGCCCCTGAATGGTTGCTAGTGTCCTTGCCCGGGCTAGCCGAAAATGTATTAAGTACTGACTCGCTGACATTTAGCGGCGTCTATCACTATAACGCCGCCATTATTCCTTTTGTGATGGTTGCTGCTATCCATGGCACACAACGCTTCCTGGCTATCTGGCGCGGCTGGCGTGGAGAAAAACGTGACGAAGGTGCTGCACCAACTCAGGTAGAGGATAATCGGATGGTACGGGCTTCTGCTAAAAAAGAGTTTTTGCCCGGTTGGTTAGCTGGCTCGTTGCGTATCAGCTCTTCTAACGTTACCACAAGCGTAGTGACGATCAAAAAATTTGTAATGGCAGGTCTGTACTGGATGCAGCAGCGAGGTAACTACCAACGTCTCTCTGGTTTTGTGAAAAAACAGGGCCATACCGTGCTACAAGTAAGCAATGGACAATGGCAACGCTTCAGTGAACGTATGGTCCCTGTAGCCAAAGGTGCCTCTGTGTTGCGCCTGCAATGGGTTGTGTGTTTCTGGTTTGTGGGCATGATTGTGCTCAATTACATGGTAGAGGCCCCGTTCTTGAACGGCTTCTGGGCCGATCACTTTCCTGGCAGTCACGAGCAACAGGTGGAACAACTCCTGGCACGGATACCGCCCGATGCCTCCGTTTCCGCTGGCAGCAACCTCAATCCGCATCTGAGTGAGCGGCAACACCTGGCGGTTTTCCCTGAGTTCAAAGATACCAGCGATACTACCTCTTATATCGCCCAATATATCATCCTGGACCTCACCACAGTTTTTCCGCAGGATAGCATTACCACCGATAATCTCATTAACTATTTGCTGCATTCCGGCCAATATGTCGAGATTGCGCGTGCGGAAGGCGTTATATTGCTCGTGCGTCGTAGCACAGCAACGGCATCACATGTTATAATCGTGGAAGATAGTCGAGACGCGCTGCGTCATAGGTATGTCAATTTCATCAGCACCTGTCCGCACCCTGTCTGGGGGACAGGTAATAACAGGTAATACATGGAGGAGAACAGGATGCGCAATAATCCGTATTTCGATGAACAGTTGCCCCCTAATTCACAGGCCACTGACAAAATCCATCCGATGCCAGATTTACCGCAGAAGATGGTTCCACAGACGCCCCCGGTTCTAGATAGCGTGACCCAAACTGATGAATATGATAGCGGAGAAGAACTCCAGCAAGAGCCGGGACAAATTCTGAAATTTGTGCTGGGCAAGGTGAATGATTTCTTGCAATGGTTTGTCATCACTCTGGAAATTGTGCTGGGCATACGTTTTCTCCTCATGCTGATTGGAGCCGACCCATCCAACATTTTCGCCGCCTTTATCTATGCCTTAACCAGCGTGGTCCTCTTCCCGTTCAGCCATATTGTCCGTGATCCAGTGTTTCGTGTCAATCAGGCCTTTGAAATCAGCACGCTCATCGGCATGGGCATCTACTTCCTGGTGTTCTGGCTTCTGGGTCGGCTGATCCGTATTACCATTAGCGACCCTAAACCCGTGGAGTGAATGCCGGCACGCGATGGATACGATGTATATAAGGGGCATGATGGGCAGACTTTGATCAAAGCATTATCCTACAGCACCTGTTTGGCTGCTGCCATTACAGGTGCTCCCCAACGGGGCTTCGTGCAGAGTGTTTTTCGTGCTGCCGCTAATATCACCTTTCCTGGTAACTTCCTCCTGTCGCTTAACGCGCTTGACTCTCCAAGAGTACCTAATAGTTTGCAACTATCTGCTCCTGGCGGCACACCTCCCTTTTCATCTCTCCGTGTTGGCATACCTGTCCTACTGGGGGCGCAACGTCTGCACATAGAAGCCCTTGCTCTCTCCCTTGACCTGACCTATTGCCCCCAGTGGCACCCCAAAATCGTCAGACCAGAACAATTGAATCCAGCAATCATCGCGAAAAATAGTGCCTGGCTGACACAACATATAGCGCATTTACCGGGACGAACGCCTTATTCGCATCCAGAGCACCCGCAAGAGGCTTACACGGGTAGGTTTTTGAGGAAAGAGGCGGGAACCTCTCGTTCGTGCGTAGGGACAGGGGGATGCGGGGACGAGGACAGCTTGATACAAAGCGATACCGAGGACAAATCTCAACGGTCGTGCGTAGGGACAGGGGGATATGGGGTGGCGGATGCGGAGGCCTTGTGCCTGTCCTGGTGGAGGTCGATACTTCCACAGGACGAGGACAAGCACAAGGCCCCCGCATCCGCCACCACGTCCTCCCCTTGTCCCTACGCACTTCGAAAAAACTATCCGTGTAAGTTGCGAAGAGTACCCTTCGCGGCGGTTGCTTCCGTACAGGCCATGGCCCAGCAATTGTGTGGACGTGGTCTCGGTTTAACTCCCACCGGCGATGATATTCTGGCAGGTTGGATGGCTGCTAACTGGCTCTTACATGGAGAGCATCCTCGTTTGCTCATGGCGTATCAGGATATCCTCGCGACCGCTGAGCGGCAGACGCATCTTCTCAGTCAATGCTGGTTACGCTATGCCGCGGAAGGGTATGTCGCGGAACCTATTGGACTGTTATTGCAAGCCCTCGCACGAGAAAATGAGGTAGAGCTTGCTGCGGCAACACAGGCCGTATTAGCACTGGGAGCTACTTCTGGCTTCGACGTTATCCACGGTATTCTCCTGGGTTTAGCTGGCATTCCAGCGTGGTAGGTAGCAGGTTTTCTGGTGATGACCCATACGTGGACAAGATCACATCGGCTAAGCAAAAGATTCCCGCCGATTCTTCGCTGCGCTCAGAATGACAGGGGTCGGCTCAGAATGACAGGGGTCGGATCAGAATGACAGGGCCGAACCCTGTTATTCTGAGCGCAGCGAAAAACCTCTCACCACATATGGGTCACCCCCCGAGGTTTTGGTTTTCCACAAACCTCGCT
>JBPCJY010000234.1:0-22759 GCA_051004815.1 Ktedonobacteraceae bacterium | reverse complement strand
CCAAAATTAATGTTGCAATATGAAACAGAAATGCTACACATTTCCGTCGCACAATTCGAGGCACTATCATGAACATCCCCTTCGTCATCGACAACCAACAACATACCATGTCCGGCATCCTGAACGCTCTTTTAGCCCACCATCAGGGCCATTCGTTGGACATTGCCACCGCCTATTTTAACGTGGGTGGCTGGCAACTACTACGCACTGGTCTGGAAGAACTCGGCAATTTTCGCCTGCTATTGGGCGACGAACCGGAGGTAGGCTTTGACCTTGGCCTGAAAGAGGTCGGTGCGAAACCTGTGCGAGGGCTGATTCGCGACCTGGCCAGTGCCAATTTTAACGAGCAGACCTTGCGACTGGTCGAGGATTTGATTGCCTTCCTGCGTCAGGAACATGTGCAGGTACGACTCTATACCAGGGGCTTTCTGCATGCCAAGTGCTACCTGTTCTACAGCGGCGGCGGTTTCGCGCACTTCTTCCCCATTGCCGCTATTGTAGGCTCCTCCAATTTTACGCGTGCTGGCTTGCAGACGAACAAGGAACTGAACTTGTCGCACCGGGCGAATCTGACACCGGAAGAGATCAGCCCTGAACAGTTGAAGGGACGCATTGAGAGTAGCGAACGAAAGCGATTAGCGCAGGTGGACGAAACTGAACGCCTCATCGCCGCCAATGTGCCGGGGGTATTGGCCATCACCGAACTGGCGGTATGGTATGAACGGCAATGGGAAGTCGCACGCGACTTCAAAGAAGACCTGGTCGAACTGCTGGACGCGTCAAAGTTTGGACGCAAGGAGTATACGCCCTACCAGGTCTATATGAAGGCCATCTTTGAGTATTTCCGCGACGACCTGGATACGGAGAACGAGGGCGCGGCCAATGTGCGTTCCGCCGTGGAATTGAGCGAGTTCCAGGAAGACGCGGTGAAGAAGGCACGGAAGATACTGGCCCGTTACGATGGCGTCATCATCGCGGATAGCGTCGGCCTCGGCAAGACGTGGATTGGCAAGAAATTGCTGGAGGACTATGCCTATCACCTGCGCTATCGAGCGGTGATCATCTGTCCTGCCTCCTTGCGCAAGATGTGGAGCGAGGAACTGTTGAGCGCGGGTATCGCGGGCCAGATCATCACGCAGGAGGTGCTGGGACGCGACGAGTTCGATATCCGTGAGGTGCAGGACGCGGATATTTTGCTAGTGGATGAAAGCCACAACTTCCGCAACCGCAACGCCCAACGCTACGAGAGCCTGGAACGGATTCTGGCCACCAACCATCGCCAGGGCAAGTTGAGCGGGGAACGCAAAAAACTTATTTTGTTGACAGCCACCCCCATCAACAACAACGTCTTTGACCTGTACAACCAGGTGAATCTCTTCACCGGAGGGGATCGCAGCTACTTCGCCGCGGCAGGTATCGGCGACCTGCAAAAGTATTTTATGGCCGCTCGGCGCAAAAATCGCCAGCAAGAGAGCGGCATTGCCCTCTTCAACCTGTTGGAAGAAGTGGTTATCCGGCGCACACGGCCCTTTATCAAAGAGGCGTATCCTAACGCCACCATCAAAGGCGAACCCATCAGATGGCCGGAGCGCAAGCTGAAAACCATTCGCTACAACCTGGAAACCACCTATCACGGCATTTACGATAGAGTGGTCAGCCGTATCGAAGGGCTGCGCATGGCTCCCTATCGTCTGGAAACCTACAAGAAACAAGGTATAGAGCGCGACCAGTTTGAGGAAGGACGCGAAGAGGCGCTGGTTGGTATCTTCAAGAGTCGCTACCTCAAACGCTTTGAGAGCAGCGTCGATGCCTTTCGCATCAGTGTACGCCGTGCGCTGGAGTTCCTGGAAACGTTTGAGAGCTATATCCTGGAAGGGAAAGTGCTGGACAGCAGCAGCTTCCAAAGGGCTATGCGCTATCTCGCACGTGAAGATGAAGAGGACGATGCCACGCCCAAATCGCTCTCCGACCAATTGGACGAGCAGGAAGAGGCACGCCTGTTTATCGATACCCTACCAGCGCTTGACGCGGCCCGTTACGACCTCAAGCGACTGCATAACGACGTGCGCCGCGATGTACACGCGCTGCAAGAGGTGTGGCATAGCATCGCCGCCATCACGCCAACCAGCGATGCGAAGCTGGCGAAACTGAAAGAGCTACTCGCGGGTGAACTCAAAGGACAGAAGGTGCTCCTCTTCACCTATTACAAGGATACCGCCCGTTACCTCTACAAACAACTCTGTAGCGATGAGAGCGCGGCCAGCCAGTGGCGTGCTGAGGCAGGGCATCCCCTTATCCAGCGCATGGATAGCGGGGCGGACGCAAAGCAACGCTCGCGCCTGGTGACGCACTTCGCACCCCTAGCGAACCATCGCGAGGAGCTAGCGGGCAGCGACGAAGAAATTGATATCCTGATCTCAACCGATGTGCTCTCCGAGGGACAGAACTTGCAGGATTGTGGCGTACTCATCAACTATGACCTGCACTGGAACCCCACGCGCATGGTGCAGAGGGCCGGACGCATTGACCGTATCGGCACCAACTTTGCCGCCTTGTGGGTCATGAACATGTTTCCCGATGACGGCCTGGAAAAGCTGCTGGGGCTGGTGGAAAGCCTCTCCTTGAAGATAGCCACCATCGACCAGAGCGGCTTGCTCGATGCCAGCGTCCTGGGCGAGGTGGTTCACCCACAGAACTTCAATACCCTGCGCCGCATTGAGGACGAAGACGGCACCGTGGTGGAAGAGCAAGAACAATTCGTCGAATTGGTCAGCAGCGAATTTCTGCTGCAAAACCTGAAAGGTCTGCTCGATAGTGAGATGCGTCAGATGCTCGAAAACTTGCCCGACGGCATCCATAGCGGACTCGTGCGCCAGGGTGCCAAAGGTGTTTTCTTCTATTTCACCGCTTCGGACAAGAAACGTCAGAAAGATGCCAGTAAGGACTCCAGCAAGGGAAGCAAACAACACTACTGGCGGTATATCGATCTGACGGAAGATTGGCGAGGAGGGCGCATAGGACGCATAGAAGACAACCGCTTCGTTATCACCAACCTCATTTCGTGTCAGCCCGATACCCCAAGGGTTGTGCCAGCGGACAGAGAAGTCGATATCTTCTCCCTGCAAGAGCAGGTGATTGCTTCTATCGTGCAATCCTCGGTCGAGCAGGTAGCGGTCGAAGAGGCTCCCAAGGTGCTAGACCCCATTCAGCAGACGATAGCTACAACCTTACGCGGCTACATTAATAACCCCGCCATCAATCGCAACGAAATCAAAACCGCCATCCAACAAGTCATCGTCCCACAGCCCGGCGTCTACATCAAAACATTACGCAAAGCCTACGAACATTTCCTGCTAGACAGAAATATCGAAGAGCTCCTGTCCACCGTCAAAAGTATCCATGCCGCTACAGATATACTTTCTACCGCTAATGCGCAGTCGGACGAAAACGCCATGAACAGTCCGGTAAAACGCGAAGAACTGAAATTGATTTGTTTTGATTATGTCTGGTAATTTAGTGAACCTTTTCATGTTATCATGCTACTAACACCACAGAAGGATGTGAACAACACCATGACCATGAGATTGGCAAAGAGAGAGAAGCAACGTGGAATCTATAGCTGCGCGGGAGATCGGCTGGATGTGCGAATTGCCAGTCGAGGATGATCGCCAGCTAGTGCAACGTATCGCAACTGGCGACCGGCAAGCTCTAGCAGAACTCTACGTGCGCTACCAGCGACCACTCTTTCACTATTTACTGCAACTCACCCCGGACTATGGGCTAGCCGAGGAACTATTACAGGACACCCTCGTAGCGGTCTGGAAAAACGCAAACAGTTTTGAGCAACGTTCAAGCGTATTGACATGGCTGTTCGGCATTGCCCGCCGCCAGGCACATAATACCCTGCGCCAGCATAAAATCTCTCTAGTAGATGTAGCGGCCCTGGAAGATATGGCGGACACCGAGCCAGAACCGGAAGCGTTCGCTCTGGCAAACATCGCCCGCGACGAACTGTTAGCAGCGTTTAAACAACTCGCCCTCGTCCACCGCGAAGTCTTAGTGCTCATCCTTGTTCAGGATTTGTCGTATGAGGAGACCGCGACCATTCTCGCGGTTCCCATTGGCACCGTCAAGAGCCGTCTCAGCAATGCCAGGAAAAGCTTGCGCACAATACTCACCGTTCGAGAGGAGGCAGAGAAATGACCCAGATGAACCCGCATGCACGGCATGATGCCCAGCACATTGCCGACCTCTTGCCAGCCTACGTGAATGGAACGCTCAACTCCATAGAGAGCAAACGTGTTCAGCAACATTTACTACTATGTGAGGCATGTTCAAACGAGCTTGCTACCTGGCAGACCTTGCGCGAGACCGCACAATTTTCCCTGGCATCAACACCATTACCGTCCCTACATACGCTCACCCATGTCTGGGCCACGCTTGAAGCCACGCCACAACCATCGCTCACACAACCAACACAAGTGACACAACCGCTACAACTGGCACAAGTGATACAAGTGATACAACCGTCACAATCGCTACAAGTGTCACAACCGAGGCAAACCACACACTGGCAATCACTCTTGAGCAGTCTGCTCCACCTCTGGCTAGTGTTCAAACGGCAAGTGCCGCTCATTCATCTCAGCATCTGGCTAGCCACACCACTGGTCATTCTCTTTGGCGGTGGCCTGGCCTTCTATGACATCATCATCATCCATGTAGCAGGGATTGCGTCCAACTGGTCGTTACCTTTGTTTACCACTGTTTCTGCCACCGCCAGTGCAGCCTTTATCTACGGCGCGGAGAATGACGCGAGCCTGGAGCTTACCCTCTCAACGCCCACCTCTATCCGCCTCGTAATGCTGTGCCGTATGCTATGGGTTGTCGGCTATAACTTCGTGCTGGCAGCCCTGGCTTCCACCATAATTGCCGTGGCACATGGTGGAGGACTCTGGCAGATCATGCAGATGTGGCTAGGACCAATGCTCCTCTTATCATCGTTCACCCTCGCACTCTCGATGATTTTAGGCTCATGGGTCGCCGTCCTCGTCTCCATCATCCTGGAAACAGCACAAGCATTCCTGCTCGACACCAATACACACCCAGCAATGATCCACCTTAGCCAAACCGGTCTCTGGCATACCAACCCAACAATGCTGTTACTCGCACTACTCTTTATCGCATTCGCCACCTTTTACGCACCCAAACAACCCAGACTAGCGAGCTAATGCCAAATGCAAGTTTCCCTAAGCAGGAGTGCAGAGGGCGGCAGCCCTTTGCCGGGGTCTGGGGTGTCCCCAAATTTCTCTTCTCTCTGCCGCCGCAGGCGGCAAATAAAGACTGTTGAGAAACCCAGAAAAATGGAGCAAACACATGAACTTTGATCGATTACATTATGAAATAAAACTGATGGGCAACCGAGTACTCTTGACACCCATCGTGGTAATGCTAGGCCTTACCCTCTTTGCCCTGCTCTTAGACTACCTCAAAGTCATTCCGTCCCGCTTTTTATCGGCTGGCCTGGAAATGATTTTGCCACTCTCGGCAGGCGTCATCGTTGCCACCATCACCAGCCAGGACCCGGCTATCGAACTACAACTCACAGTCCCCAAAAAGTATCATCGGACGGCGATGGGACGGCTTGCACTGATCGTGCTATGGAGTGCCATCGTCACCTTGCTCGCCAGTAGCATCATTACCGCCATCAAACTGTCATTCATACCAACACAACTGCTATCATGGTCGGCCCCCACACAGTTCCTCGCCAACCAGCTCACCTGGTTCTCGCCGCTACTCTGGTTTGTGGGCATGGGACTTTGTCTGGCAATGCTGACGCGCAGTCGCACCGCCAGTGGTGCGCTATTGAGCGGCATCTGGCTCGTTGAAATTGTTTTCAAAGATTTCTTTGCCAGTACAAGCTGGCTACAGCCACTTTTTCTCTTCCCAACCACCCTCAAGCCAGCGATAGATTACTGGCTAACGAATCGCATCGAAGTACTGCTCATGGCCCTGGTATTGCTGCCCATTGGTTGGCTCTTGCTGCGCGGCAACCCCGAAGGGCTATTGAAAGGGTCGAGTGAGGAATAGTTATGAACCAATGCTCTGTCTTCCTGGGTGTGTTTACCTACGAGTTTCGCATGCAGGTACGCCGCCGCTCCATCTGGATTACCATGACCCTGATCATCCTCTTAATACTGCTCTTGTTGAGCAGGGCCATAGGTATAAGCCAGATAGTAAACAGTTTAAAGCATCATCCCATACAAGACATCGTCGTCTACTGGACGGATATTGTCAATGCCATTCTGCCCATCGGTGTCGGCATCTTGCTGGCGGATCGCTTGCCACGAGACCGCAAGACCAAAGTCGATGAACTCTTTACCTCTATGCCTGGGGCATTGAGTATCCGTCTGCTCGGCAAATACCTGGGTAGCATGGCCGCCACGCTGCTACCAATGCTCATTTTCTATCTGCTTGGCCTGAGCGTCATTCTCTATGAAACACAGAACCCTATGGCTTTGCTCATCGCGCTAGAAGCTTTCGCGGCCATCGTTTTGCCAGGAATTTTCTTCATCAGTGCCTTTTCGATAGCATGTCCCGCCATCATGTGGGTACCGCTCTACCAGTTCCTCTTTGTTGGCTACTGGTTCTGGGGCAATCTACTCACGCCCAGCACCGGTATTCCCACGCTCAACAACACGATTCTGACGCCAGTTGGCGAATACCAATCGCAGGGATTTTTCAATGTGAATATCTTTCAGCTCCCCAACGCGACTGCGCTACAGGGAGTTGAAAGCATCCTTTCACTGCTTGCGCTAGCCGCGTTCGCCATCTTCGTCCTATGGGGCTACTTACGCATGATACAGGCACGATTGTAGGGGCCGATTTATACATCAGGGCAGCAACAATTATCATTATTCATAACTAAGGAGCAAAACACGATGGAAATAACTCTTCACCAGCTAAATAAAGTCTATCGTGGCGGAGTGCAAGCACTCAATAACATAGATTTGACCATCCCCAACGGCATGTATGGCTTGCTGGGGCCAAATGGCGCGGGCAAAACCACTCTCATGCGCATTCTCGCGGGCATCCTGCGAGCGACGAGCGGCGACATCACCGTTGGCGGCTTCGACGGCAACACGGAAAAGGGCCGCACAGAGATTAAGCGTATGCTCGGCTACCTGCCACAAGATTTGGGCGTCTATCCCGATCTGAGTGGACGTGAATTCCTCGACTATGTCGGTATTCTGAAAGGGATGGATAACCGCCGGTCGCGACAGAAACGCGTCGCGGAACTGCTTGAAACCGTCGCGCTGGCGAATGTGGCTAATCGCAAGCTCAAGACCTACTCCGGTGGCATGAAACGGCGCATTGGTATCGCCCAGGCTCTGCTCAATGACCCCAAGTTCTTGATCGTGGACGAGCCAACGGCAGGGCTTGACCCGGAGGAACGCATCCGTTTCCGCAACCTGCTCTCAGATTTAGCGGGAGACAGATGTGTCCTCCTCTCGACCCACATCGTAGAGGACATTGCCCAGACGTGTCGCAACCTTGCCATCATGAAGAACGGCCAGGTCGTTTTCCATGGCACAACTACCGAACTCATCGAGGAGACCCACGACAAAGTCTGGACCATCACGACCGATGGCATCAAACCACAAGGCAATTTTACCGTCGTCTCTACGCTAAACATGGGCGCGACTGTCCAGTACCGCGTAGTGGGCGAACTGACAGCACAAGCGGGATCTGTGCCAACACCGCCCAGCCTGGAAGATGGCTATGTGTGGTTGATGCGCGAGCAACGAACCGCTCCGGTAGTGGCCATCTCGTAGCTTGCGCTGTAGGGAGGATTATGCTCTCTGTGCTTTGTTGAAGTGGCAGCAAGTGCGGCAGTGAGTAAGAGTGCAATGATTTCGCTCAGAGTAATAACACTCGTCACTGCTCGACCGCACTTTCTCCGCGGGTCTGGCGCACGATCGTCCGCGCTTCCCCGGCCACGCGTGCTATTTCATTAAATTGGCCCCTGGCTAGCATGCCACCAGTCGCCATCCAGCTTCCTCCGCATGCGACAACGTTGGGCAGTGCCAGATACTGCGCGAGGTTTGTTGCGTTGATACCACCGGTGGGGATGAACCGCACATCTGGATAGGGGCCGTGCAACGCCTTGAGCATGCGCGTACCACCGAATTCCTCGGCGGGAAAGAACTTGAGCAGCTTCACATCCCTGACAAGGGCCATGTTGATCTCCGTCGGGGTTGCCACGCCTGGCAGCACAGCAACACCTTGCGCCTGGCACCAGCCCACCACCGCGGCGTCAAAGCCCGGCGAGACGATATACTGTGCGCCAGCTAAGATAGCCTGCTCGGCCTGCTGCACCGTCAGCACGGTACCCGCTCCGACCAGCATCTCGCTAACTTCGTCGCTCATTCTACGTATCGCCTCCGCCGCGGCTGGCGTGCGAAACGTAATCTCGGCACAATCGATACCCCCAGCGAGCAGCGCACGAGCCAGCGGCACGGCATCCTCTGCCCGCTCAAGCGCAATGACCGGCAACACGCCAATCCGACCAATCGCCTCAAATAGCTTGTGCATGGCCTTTCTCCCTCTGCTTTAATACCCTCGCTTCTTGTCCACAACATTATAAAGTGGCTTGCCATGTAAGTAGCGACGCACATTCTCTATGAAGATCATAGCGGCTCGTTCATCGTACTTGGGCGTTGACCCCATAATGTGCGGACTCATGAACACATTAGGAAGGTGCCACAATGGATTGTCAGGAGGTAAAGGCTCCTTACCAAAAACATCTAACGCGGCCCCTGCAATCTCTTTCTCTTGCAGAGCATGCACCAATGCCTCATCGTCACAGACACCTCCTCTGGCAACATTCACAAAGAAGGCCGTGCGCTTCATCGCCTGAAATGCAGCAGCATCGAACACGCCACGCGTCTCAGGGGTCAATGGGAGAGTGACAACGACAACATCACTCTCATGCAAAAGCGGGTGTAATTGGTCAGATGGGTAGTACCGTTCGGGCAGAGTGCCGTCAGGATCGCCAACGTCAGGGAACAAAAACCCATGATCTCGATGATCTGTTCCGTGCTGCATCGCCAGCACGCGCATGCCGAAGGCTTTGGCAACTTTGGCCACCTGACGCCCGATGCTACCATACCCTGCGATACCGATGGTCTTCCCCATCAATTCTTCTGGCATAAACATGGCATGACGCTCCTCGCTTGGGGGCCACTTCCCACCTTGCTTCCACTCAAGCATGGTTGGGAACTTATGGAACCAGGCCAGTATCATCATACATACGTATTCAGCGGCATTCACCGCGTGTACCCCACTCATGGTACTGAAAAGTACCGAAGATTCAAAGAGTGGGGAATTCATCGCGCTATCCGCACCCGCCGAGTAGAGTTGCACCAGGCGAAGTTTTGGTGCCTGTGCTGGCGAAGGGAGGATTTTGCTGGAGGTATACAGTATCTCTACATCTCGCCACAGCGCGTCGGGAATCTCTTGCGCCTTGTGAACGGTGTGCTGTTCAACATGAAGCGCAGGTGAGAGATTTTTGAGCTGTTCCTGCCAGCGCGACTCAAAAGGAATGGTGACGAGCACCTGAGTCGATGTGTCTTTTGCATCGGTCATATGTTTTCCTCCGCGGAACATAGGTTCGGTATGCCATCTCGCTAAATCGCCTTACGCGCTGCGAGTGGCTTCACCCATTTCAGGCGATGGCGCAATTGACTGTACAACTACATGCGGCACCCTCACCGCGATGGTACAGACCACTGCCACTACAAGAGAAGCCGCCATGAAGACGAACCCGGCTCCATTGCCACCTGTAGCTCCATTGAGATAGCCCACAACATATACACCGACAAAGGAACCGAGTGCTCCCATGCTATTGATCAGTGCTGTGGCCTCACCTGAGACGTTGCGCGGCAGAATCTCTGGTGGGATGGCGAAGAATGGGCCATAAGGCGCGTACATACAGCCACCCGCTATCACCAACAAGAGAAACGACAGCCAGAAATTGGAGGGACCAATGAGGTAGGAGATGTAGAATGCGATGGCACCTGCCAGCAAGAAGGGCCACACAAACAACTTGCGTTCCATTGTACGGTCAGAATAGTACGAGGCTACCAGCATCAGAATGATTGCCAGCACGTAGGGAACCGCCGATAGCAGACCGGTGATGCCAAGCCCCTGTTTAGAACCCACCTTGATAATAGACGGCAACCAGAGCACAAACCCGTAGACGCCAATACTCCAGAAGAAGTATTGTGCGGAGAGGAGCATGACGCGTGGCAGACGAAACGCGTTCCAGTAACTCTTGACTTTGGTTATCCCTTGCTGTTCCTGGCTCAGTACACGCTCAACCGCTTCCGCATCTGGATGCGACAGCCATTTCGCTTCTGTCGGGCGGTTATTCACGACCTTGAGCCAAATGAAGGCCCAGATGATCGACGGGATGCCTTCGAGAATGAACATATTCTGCCAGCCTAGCCACTGAATCAGATAGCCAGAAAGGATCGAAGCCCACAGCACGGTGACGGGATTGCCGAGAATCAAAAAGGTGTTGGCCCGCGACCGTTCGCGTTTGGTAAACCAGTGCGTGAGAAAGACGAGCATGCCTGGCAGTACCACGCCTTCCACCATGCCCAGCAAGAACCGATCAATCACCAGCAACGGAATGTTCGTGATGACCCCTTGGAGAGAGGCTAAAATGCCCCAGGCGATGAGTGCCCAGAACACGAGATGCTTCGCACTACGCTTTTCCGCGTAATTTGCGCCAGGAATCTGGAAAAAGAAATATCCCAGGAAGAACGTGGCACTCAGCAATGAGGAAATGTTTGCTGTAATGCCCAGCGTTTTCTCTAGCCCTCCGGCGGCCCCGAAGCCAAAATTCACACGATCGAGATACGCGAGGCTATACGTAATAAAGATAAGTGGTATGAGCCGTATCCAACGACTCTGTGCGAGCTTTCCTTGCTCTATAGCGACGATGTTTTGTTCTTCCATGGAGCTTACTCCTGTGTGGCGATGCTTATGCCTTCTGTAGATGCTGGAGGCAACGGCTTTTCAGTCATAAATGAGGCACTACTTGAACTTGCGGCTGCTTGTAGAAAGCTACCGAGTATTTCATGGCTAGGAAGACCATCCATATCACCACGCGATGTCACCGCAAGGGCACCAATCGCGTTCCCGCGTTCGAGACTGTGCAGGGGGTCAAGGCCGTCGAGCATGCCGCTGATGATCCCTACTGCGAAGCCATCACCCGCTCCCACGGTGTCCACGACTTCCACGGCAAATATGGGCAGATCGTGGCGCAGCGCAGGGGTGAAGAGACACGAACCGAGCAAGCCCAATTTAATTGCGACGAGCTTTACTCCTTTTTCAAAGTAAAAGTTGGCGAT
The DNA here is from genome assembly GCA_051004815.1 of Ktedonobacteraceae bacterium. Lineage (GTDB taxonomy): Bacteria > Chloroflexota > Ktedonobacteria > Ktedonobacterales > Ktedonobacteraceae > JBBQXY01. The sequence continues at coordinate 11,342 of JBPCJY010000234.1, read as the reverse complement.
ATCTTCTGGCTCAGTGAAACCGGTGAGTAGAGTTCCTTCACTCAGGCCCGGAAAAATCCAATCCGCTTTCGCCGCGATATCGTTGATTACCTGGCGCATCTCCTGTTCATTCCCCCACAGAGTTGGACGAAGGTTGGGGTCGAATGAGATGCTCATCCCCGCGGCGCGTGCTTGTTCAATGGCATGATACGTATACCGACGGCATGTCTCCGAAAGTGCTGGTGGAATACCTGTTACGTGCAAATGCCTGGCACTACGGAGATAGGCATCGTCCTCCTCATGGGGGGCCATGTAGCTGGCAGCAGAACCTCTCCGAAAATAGACCACTTCAGGGTCGCCCTCGATCACCTTGCTTTTCAACTGAAATCCTGTTGGATGCACCTCATCAAAGAGAACCCGTGTTGTGTCAGGTCCGGCCTGATGTATCTCGTTCAGCAGGTATCTCCCCAGAGGATCGTTACCCAACCTACTTATCCATCCAACACGCAGACCCAGACGTGAGAGACCAACGGCAACATTGACTTCCGCCCCAGCGACAGCCCTGGTATAGTGGTTGGCTTCATCCAGTGGCAAAGGGTCATCAGCAATAAACATTGCCATCGCCTCACCAAAAACGACGACATCCAACTGGTGCATGGATTTTCTCCTTTGATACTCCTACACCGATGATACTTCTACACTAATGACACTCTTACGCCACAGGTAAAGTTGCAAAGCTACCAGCACGAAGCCATGTGATGTAGGTGTGTAATCTCGTGATGAGGGTAGCACGATCTGCCGCGGCAATGGGAAATTCGATTGCACGCGGAGCATTGGAGGCTAGATACAGGAGAGCTGGATGGGGAGTTGATGAGAAGGATATAGGGCGTGAAACCCAGAGCTTATCTTTGAGTTCTACTGACTTAACATGGACATACGTAACAAAGCGGCCTAACAATTGCGCAGCCTCTGTCGCCTCTACCCCTACGCAGTCCCAGTTGCCCAGATCGAAGGTCATCCCTATAGGACAATTGAAGACCACCGCCTGCTCAAAGAAGCGCACCCACTGCGCTAGCTGACCACTCGCCGCGGTCTGGTCATTTTCAAGCATGATCTTCATGTAGGGTGCTTCCTGCTGTAACTCGGCAAGCAGGGTACTGAGTGCGACGAACTCACTCTCGTCGGGTAGTTTGCCGAAAGGGGAAAACTTAACAAAGTGACAACCAAAGGAACGTGCCTCGGCAAGCACTTGCCGAAGGAAATCTCGTTGCAGGCGTCCTTCCTCGAAAAGTGGCTCCGGTACCGAGTAAGCTGGCGGTGATCGCAACTGTTCCAGTTGCGAACGCAAGCTCTGTATCTCAAATGGTTGCATTCCCGACGCTAAGAGCTCTCTCCGCAACTCGAAACCATCCGCTCCCGCATCTTTTGCGATCTGCACTGCGCTCTCTAGAGATACATCCTCACTCATCAAGCTATTCGCCGTGACGTAGATCAAAGGAACCTGGGTTCCTGCTTCCTGTTGTTTCATACTAGCCTACACCTGCTCTTTCCCTATCTCTCCATCACCATCACCCCAGACAACCGTGTGTCCATCGGGCGACCAGGCCACTGATACGACCTGGGAACCATCCTGAGATGAATGCACCAGTTTGCCATCGCTCGCTCGCCAGACTTGCATCGTATCATCAAAGGAGCCAGAGGCAATGTGTTTGCCATCGGGCGACCATGCGACGGCCCAAACCTGGTCGCTATGGCCACGATAGATGTAGGCATTCCCGCCATTGGTCACATCCCATAGTTGTACGGTTTGATCGTTGCTGGCAGAAGCAATGCGCTTACCATTCGGCGACCACGCGATAGCTTGCACCACATCGCTATGCCCCTGATAGGTGTACACTGGAGTCAGTGGATTAGCCTGTAACACCATGACGGTCTGATCCGCGCTCCCTGAAGCAACATGCAGTCCATCCGGCGACCACGCGACACTTGTTACCTGGTCTTCATGTCCATAATCAGTGCCGATGGTTGTTCCCGTAGTGGCATCCCAGACTTTTAGTTGGTGATCTTCACTACCCGATAACAGATACTTGCCGTCGGGCGACCACGCGACGGTTAGCACAGGGCTATTATAGTCAGAATAGGTAAGGAGACTCTGGCCCGTCTGGGCATCCCACACCTGTACCGTCTGATCATAGCTCGCCGAGGCAATACGTTTACTATCGGGCGACCATGCCACAGCAGAAACGCCGTTCGAGTGACCTGTATACGTTAAACGCACAGATCGGTTACTGGCATCTAGAATCTGAATTGTGCCACTGCCAGCACCAGTAGCGATAGACTTGCCATCCGGCGACCACGCGAGACCAAGCAGCACACTGGGAGAAAGGCCAGCTGGCAGAAAGGTATTATTTCCTCCCGGCCCATAGTTTGCGTTCTGATCACCATTCTGGTCATACTGGAATGAATGACTATCATGATGTCGTGAGAAAACTTGCGAAATGAGGCTACCACCTACCACCAGGCTCACCAGGCCAATCACCACACTACGCCGCGAGATGCCGCCTTTAGCACGAGTCGGCTGCTGATAAGGTGGCAAGTAGGATTGTTGGTAAGGCGGATGATACGTCTGAGGATCAGGTTGGTAAGCCATGCGCATCCGTTGCGAGCTGTCCTCGGACTGATACGACGTTGGTATCTGATAACTACCGGGCGATGTTGGCGGCGGCATGAGCGGGGGAATGTTTTGCTTATTCACCGGATTGGGCGGAAGTTCCATCAGGCCCGGAGGACGTCCCGTGGCCATACGCTCTAGTTCCAGTTTGATATATGCGACGTTCGACGGCCTATCTTCAGGATTCTTCTCCACCATGCGCAGAATCAAACTACTCAACTCGGCATAGCCAGGAAGAACAGGTGAAGCGAAAATGAATGGCGAAAGCGAGGGGTCACTGCCAGTCAAGAGTTCATGCATGGTGACGCCCAAGGCATAGATATCGGAGCGCGGCGTTGACTGTGCTTTGCCATATTGTTCCGGGGCGGCGTAACCAGGCGAACCAAGGGCGGTAGTGTCATTCGTTTTGCCTTGTTTGAAGATACGCGCAATGCCGAAGTCAATCAGGTAGAGCTGTCCATCGACAGCTCGCATAATATTGGATGGTTTGAGATCGCGAAAGATGATGGGTGGCTGGCGTGTATGCAGGTAATCCAGCACATTACACAGCTGAATACCAATCTGCAACACCTCAGAAACCGACAGCGGGATACCTGGAGGACGTCCATTGCCACCTCGCGCCAAGTAATCTTCCAATGTCTCACCCTCGATAAAATCCATCACAACATAGCAACGACCAGCCTCTGTAAAATAATCGTAAATGCTCGGCAGGTTGGGGTGCTTAAGCCGGGCCAACATGAAAGCCTCTTGCTTAAAGGATTCCGTGGTATCGGAAATCTCCTGTGTGCTGGTGCTCCCCTGCCGCATCTCTTTGATGGCTACCATTCTATCCGCGATACGCGTATCCGTGGCCTTATATACAGCCCCAAAGCCACCCTGGCCGATCTCTTGCAGGATGCGATATCGCTCGTGCAGAATATGGTCAGCTAGCAGTAGCCCAGTTTGAGAGAGCGAGGCCAGTGGGGCAGATGATACAGTTGCCATGGAGATACTGTCCTGTAGAGCAGAACCACAAGCATTACAATATATTGACTGTGGCTGGTTTTCCACTCCACAGTTGCTACAGAAGATCGAGGAAGCCATATTGACGCTGCTCCTTGATAGTCATCATACCCACGCCTCACTCACCACACCACCCTTATTAAGATATATCGAGTAACCCTACAATATATCATACTGCAAATTACGTAATAACGCCATGCTCTATCTCACAGAAATTGGGAGCACGCATCTCACTTAAACTTACAAACGCTCTGTAGGGCGCGATTTATCGGCGGTGGCGGCGATAAATCGCGCCCTACGCTTACTACATCCATCTTATTCGAATGATGAGAACAGGTTATTCAATGATTCCGCCAAGGTTGGATGGGCAAAGATGCCATCGCGCAGCACGGTATAGGACAGCTTGCCTAGCATGGCAATCTCAAGCATAGCCATGATCTCTCCGCCCTCCAGACCCAACACGGCACAACCCAAAATCCGCGAACTTTCGGCATCCACGATGGCCTTCATGAAACCACGCGACTCGTCCACTTCCAATGCTCTGGCAACATAGTCCATCGGCATCTTCGCGACCCGCACGTTGCGCCCTTGCGCTTTGGCCTCGGTTTCGCTCAAGCCGATACGGCCAAGTTGTGGGTCAATAAAGACGGTATACGGCACCAGGCGATCATGGATAGTGGCGTGGCCTTTTTCAATGAGATTGGTGCGAATGATGCGGAAATCATCGTAGGAAATATGCGTAAAGGCCGGGCCACCCTTAATATCACCAAGCGCATAGATACCCGCTACATTGGTTTCTAGCTGCTCATTGACCTGGATAAAACCCTGTTTGTCGGTGGCTACACCTGTCGCGGACAAATTCAACCAATCGGTATTGGGCGTGCGTCCTGCCGCGACAAGCAAGTGCGAACCCTGGATGGTTTGTTCCCCCTGTGGTGTCTTGAGCGTAAGTTGAATTGTCCCATCGCTCAACTTCTCGGCACGCAAAGGCGTAGTTTGCAGCAGCAATTCTATACCGTCTTCGTGCATGATCCTGGCCACTTCATCTGCCACATCGTCATCTTCACGCGCCAATAGATGCGCCCCACGCTGGATAATAGTGACCGCGCTGCCGAAACGCCGGAACATCTGCCCAAATTCCAGCCCAACATAGCCGCCGCCTATCACTAACAGGTGTTGGGGCACAGTATCCAGTTCCATAACGGTGGTGGAATTGAGCGTTGGGACAGACTCTATGCCCGGAATAGTTGATACGGAAGGACGCGCACCAGCATTGATAAAAATAGTACTCGCCGTTAACTGCCGTACCTCGCCGCTTTGCATCCGCACCTCTACAGCCTTGGGGCCAGTAAAATGTGCCTCACCCATCAGGAGATCGACTCCCTTAGCACTTTCAATACGACTCTGACTGCTATTGCGAAAACTATCGACGATATCGCGTTTCCGCTTGCGTACCACCGTCATATCCACGCTGATTGGGCCTGTCTGCACACCATAGTCGGCAGCTCGTTTCGCGAGATAGGCTACACGAGCACTGGCAACCATGGTTTTTGTAGGAGTACACCCCTCATTGATACAGGTACCACCTACATGAATGCGTTCAATAATAGCTGTGTGCCATCCCGCCTGTGCTAAAGCAGTAGAAAGTGGGCCACCAGCCTGGCCCGCTCCAATGACTATCGCATCGTAATGTGTTGTTTCCGCCATACTTGCTTTTCTGCCTTTCTCAATGTGTTCAAAGGTATTCAACACATCTTCTCAATGTGTTCCCGTCGGTTCACATCATCAATTGCGGTGAAAACGTCCGCACACCGCACGGGATCGCCCGTGTGTGGCCCGAGCCGGGCAAGATACCGCTTGAGGATATTGATCGCGCCATTCTCATCGCGATCTATCACGAAGCGACATGCAGGATTGGGACAGCGATAGGTTCTTTTCCAGAGTGGCATGTGTTGCTTGTGTCCACAGCCACTACAGGTTTTTGACGTATCGCGTTCAACTAAGATCACCAGTTCTTTCCCATAGAGCATGCATTTGTACGCCAACATCTGAATGAAGGTGTAGAGTCCCCAATCGTTGAGAACTGCTCTATTCAGGTGCTTGTTGCGCTCTTTGTGCTGTTTCATGACCATTTGGCGTTGGGAAAGGTCGCCAACCACAACGGTTCTCTCAACCAGTTTGTGTGCGATGAGATGCGACGCTTTATGCAGACTGTCTTGTTGCTTGTTGCGCTTCTGCTGGGAAACGCGCTTGTAAACTTGGCTCAAGTGGCGGTACCTGCGTGACTTCTTCTGGCACTTGTCGCGCTTGGAGCGGATCTTGTCGAGTTGCTTGTTGTACCACTTGCCGCCCTTGAACCCGCCAATGTGATAGAAGCGGCCTTGCTCATTGACGCCCGTTGCCAGTGTCTTGATGCCCAAGTCGATAGCAAGCACACCATCGTGCTCGTGTGCCTCTTCCTTGACATCGTGGACGAAGGACGCGTAGTAGTGGCCTTGTCCATCTCTGGAGATGGCTACTTCTTTGTAACCAGTTGGTGCTTCTTCGGTGAGCTTTGCCACCACATCAGGAAAGTGTTTGTTCCTGCCTTTGCCCCCGGTCGGAAGCGTGACGGACATGCCTTCTACCTTAATATACATCGCTGGATAGCAGAGTGTAAAGAAGCAGTGCCGTGGTCGCACACGCGGGAACCCCGGCTTTTCTCCGTTCTTGACCCGGCGAAAGAAGGCTTTCATTGAGCCATCCAGACGGAAATACACTTCGTGCAAGAGCTTGCCGTAGACCCATCTCAGTTCAGGGTCGTGCTCTTTACTGGCTTGCAAGGTCTTCTTGGCTTCTTCCCATCCCGGCCACTTTTCCCCATCACGAAGCTTCATGACCCACCAATTGTACAAGCCTCTGCACTTTCCCTGCATCCACTCCAAGGTGGCAGCGTCTTGTGCGCTGACTTCCAGTCTCACCTTTTTGCTGATCAACATTTCCTCTCACTTTTTCTTTTCAACAATTGTCAGACGACGCACGACGGGTTATTTTCCACTCCACCAGTGACGCACGACCATCGGATTCCACTGGCCTGTTACATAGAGTATGATATTCTCCTGGTTGCTAGCAACCACCGAATAGTGTGTGTGGGCCAACGTTCCTGCTCCAAGACTCTTTTCATACGCAGTGAGAGCGATTATCACCGCATGCTTACTATACGAGAACGCATGACAGGTTTCATGGATGGATACTGTGGCACTCGTGGTCTCTTTCCCCACCACCGGATTACTCGTGATGACACTCATACACTGTGGCTCAAGAACAATGTGCGTTGGAAACAGTACCAGGGTTTGGGTTTGGAGGTGCGCCAGAAGCGATGTTGAGGCGTTCGTGACATCCTGCGCGGTGAGATAGGTGAAGCTTCTGGCAGTGGTCCCCCCAGTAAAGACAAAGGGGTTCTGCGCAATGACCGAGGTCACACAACACGCCTCGTTCAGATCTCCGGCGGCAATATTGCCACTGGCTCCTGCACGCAATGCATGGGCTAACACACTGACTTGACCATACGTTGGTGGTGTAGTTTGGGCTGCTGGGGGAATGACTGCCTGTTCATCGGTCACCACAGACGCTCCATCTGAGCCTGTGAGGATGGTTCCCACGGGAATGATTTGCACATAGAGCGCACCATTGTAAAAGGTGATCGTTCCCGTCGCCGTGGTGGCATGCACAGATCCTTTCCCTGTCGCACGAGTGGTCACAGAGCTTGTTGTACGAACAGGACGAAGGGCAAAGCCGTGAATGGTCACAGCAAAGGATACGTCATGCTGTGCAGGAGGGACAAGCAGGGAAAGAACGCCATACGTCACAAGAACAAGAGCGCACACGGCAATGGTGATGAGGGAAGGGATATCGTTCTTGGGGGGAAGTTGTTCTTCCAGCACAAGATAGATATGCACCGTTTCCATGGGTTCTTCGTCTATGACTGGCATGTGACCTCCAAAGAGGGGCAGTGCTGCCCCTCTCGCTACTGCTGAAACACGCTGCCTGTGTTGAGCAACACCACGGTGTACAGGTTACTTTCCCCAATGGTGACTAACATATCTCTTTTCCCATCGTGGTTGATGTCACTAAAACTCAACGTTGCAGGGGTGCTGCTCGATGAGATGGTGCTGATCACATAAATATGGTCGTCCTTGGGGGTGGTAGTATTCATCTCAACCACTTCAATGGTTCCCTCAATATTGATGGCAACAAAATGATTGGGATGGATTAGACTATCATGATGACCAACAAACTGATCCATCTGGAACGTGCGGGGGGTGCCGTACTTCCAATCTTCCTGCCTGGCACTCCACCACACGCCAAGCAGCGTCAAGGCCATCCAGCCAAGAAGCATCACCAAGAATGCGAGTCCGACAAAGGACAGCCAATGAAACGTGCGCTTTGGTTGAGGCGGCGGCGGTTCTTTGTGAATGACCAGGCGCTTGTTCCCCTGCTGGATCACCTGCTGGCCTCCGGTGGTAGTATATCTCCTCGTTGAGCTCGGCATCCGTTGCGGATAATACGAATCATCGTCAGCGACATCCACCGCAGAAACACCTTTGCGGGGAACGGTTCCTGACAGATAAGGTGCATCTTCAGGATGCAAGCCTGCGTAATGCCCTGTTCGGTGAGTGTTGGTACCAGTACGTCTGGCGGCGAGTTCCGCTGGGGTAGCACTGGCTCGTCTGGGAGACTGGCTAGCGATCTGCTCGTGCATAGCCGCCTCCCTTCTGAGTAAACTGGTTATGCAGCGAGATGAACAGCCGGTACGTTTCGTCCTCATCCAGATGCGTCCCGTTCTCGGCGCAGATGTGTGTCCGCCCATCATGGACACACAGTTCCATGCTGCCATCGCTTAGGAGCAAGAGGAGGTGTCGGCCTAAATCTAGTTCGTGTAGGAGAGACGCGGCTTCGTGCGAGTGCTGCTGGTTCATCGCCTGTCCTTTCCGGCAGAGTCCACGGTTCGTCCAGCAACAAAGGCTGTGGCTTCCTCGCGACTCATGAGGCCGTCTGTCACCCAGTGAGTAACCTGGGCGAGCGATTCTTGGTCTTCATGGCAGGGACAGGTGAGGTCCCAACAAAACGGATGGGTTGACGTATGAAGTAGGTCATCCTCCATTGGGATGAGCAGCATGAACGTCTCTGTGTAACTGTGCATGGGTACGGCCTTTCTTGACACCACGGCTTTCTAAAGGGTCTACGGTTCTCACTTTCAGACTCTGCCGTCTTGTACACGGCAGAGGCTGTTTTTCTCCTCCTTTCATCGGTTTGCTACATTTCTGTAGGAACGTAGCCCGTGGAAACAAGCAAGAAAGGTATCCTAAATATGCTAGGCTTCTTGCACCAGAGATTCCAATGCTATGAAGCATAAAAGAAGTATAGCATAAAGTGTTAATATTTGTCAAATTCGTAAAGCAATGGATAAAATGGCAAATATAATGAACTTAAAGAAAGCTTTAGCATAAAGTGTTAATATTTGTCAATAATATAAAATCTTGACAAAGGAATCTACATTGTGTACACTATGCAAAACATTGGAAGAGAGCGACAATGTCACTAATCATAGATGGTGAAACGTACCTGAGTGCTGCTGAAGCTGCGAAGTATCTGGGTGTCTCACGCCCTACGTTCTATCAGAACATTCAACCATATATCTCTGAGTATAAGCATGGAGCACTCAAGCGCATTTATTATCGCCAATCTGACCTCGATAAATATCGAGGGATACGCAAGATAGATTCTGATGAGGAGAACCAGTGAAAGCTGCTGGTTCACATCATACATTGACAGCCAAACAATGGCAGTCTACGCGAAGTGCATTCGGAAATATTGTAGAGGAATGTTGTTTTTAGGTGCGTTGAGAGTGACAAGCTGAAGTGGAAGCTAGGAGAAGTTAGTCCTAGAGATGATGAAGAGTGACGCAAATGGAAAATTCCTTTGCCTCATTTCTGATAGACACGTACTTCTTTTGGGTGAAATCCTGCAATAAAACGCTCAAATTTCAAACATTAATTTTAAAATGCATGTATTTAAACACATTTTTGAAAACAGTTGACAGCTCCTGCGTGTGAGGTTTCTAGTGAGTGTAAGCTCTACGGCCACTGACCGCAGAGCCTACACTCACTCAATACATGTACATTAGGGGAGGGGTTAAGCGAACGCGTTTTCTCCAGTGATAGCCTGACCGATAATCAGGGTGTGGATATCGTCGGTGCCTTCGTAGGTGTAGACCGATTCCAGGTTGTTCGCGTGACGACTAATGGGATATTCCAGGGTGATACCATTAGCACCTAGCACTGAACGGGCTTCACGAGCGGTCTTGAGAGCCTCACGCACATTATTACGCTTCGCCACGGAAATTTGCACAGGATGCAGCATTCCTTGATCTTTCAAACGACCAAGTTGCAAGGCCAGTAGTTGAGCCTTCACTAGTTCTGTCGCCATAATCGCCAGTTTTTCTTGTACCAATTGGAAACGTGCAATGGGGCGATTGAACTGCACGCGCGTCTTGGCGTAATCCAGTGCTGTCTCATAGCAGGCACGAGCGGCTCCATTAGCACCCCAGGCAATGCCAAAACGGGCTTCATTCAGGCAAGAAAGGGGGCCACGTAGTCCACGCACATTGGGCAACATATTCTGCGCGGGTACACGGCATTCCTCAAAGTGTAGTTCAGAGGTGATGGAGGCACGCAACGAGAGCTTGTGATGAATATCGTTGGTGGTAAAACCGGGCGTTCCACGCTCGACCAGGAAACCGCGTACACCGTCGTCCGCACGCGCCCAAACGACAGCTACGTTCGCGATACCTCCGTTGGTAATCCACATTTTATTACCGTTCAAGATGTAAGCATCGCCATCACGATGGGCCTTTGTGCTCATACTGCCAGGGTCACTACCCGAATCCGGCTCCGTCAAGCCAAAGCAGCCAATAGCTTCGCCACGAGCCATGCGCGGGAGCCAATGTTGTTTCTGCTCTTCTGAGCCAAAGGCATAAATGGGGAACATGACGAGCGAGCCTTGCACCGATACGAACGAACGCAAGCCGCTATCGCCCGCCTCCAACTCCTGGCAGGCCAGGCCATAACAGACGGAACTCAAACCGGCGCACCCATAGCCATCGATATGCATCCCCAATAGACCCAGTTCGGCAACGGCTGGAATAAGTTCACGCGGGAACGTGCCAGCCTCGAAGTGTTCCCCAATGATGGGTAGGACGCGCTCACGCACAAACTTGCGCACGGTATCGCGCACCATACGCTCTTCCTCTGAAAGGAGGGAGTCGATATTATAAAGATCAGTTGCAGAAGGCATCTGCACATGACGTTCAACTTTTGTATCTGCCATAAATATATGCTCCATTTCGTTACGGCGTCGTAATACTCTGTCAAAGTTCACTTGACAGGGCGCAAGGTGTAGGGACAGGGGGCTGACGTGGGGTTGCGTGGGGGCCTTGCGCCTGTCCTGGTGGAGATGCACAGACCTCCACCAGGACAGACACAAAGCCCCCACCTCCGCGTCCCCACAGCCTCCTGCTTTCACTAGTAGGTTTTTTGCACCACCCCGTTCCCGCCCCTGTCGTTCTGGGCGAAGCGAAGAATCTGCGTGCCACGAGAGATTCTTCGCTTCGCTCAGAATGACAGGGCAAGACAGCCCCTCTGTCCCTACT
>JBPCJY010000233.1:0-14236 GCA_051004815.1 Ktedonobacteraceae bacterium | reverse complement strand
CCCCATCCTCCCTTCCCCCTCGCGGAGCTCTTCACAGCGCCCCTTTGGGCCGGTGGGGGGAACCCTTGGCGGCCGCCCTGGTAGGGGTTCGCCGTCGCCCTGGTGGGGGGTTCGCCGTCGCCCTGGTGGGGGGTTCGCTCGCCTTGAAGGGGTTCGCGAATGTCCTGATCGCTTGCTAACATCGTAGGATACTGCAACTACCGAATCACTTCTAATTTCACTCGCGCTAGCTTCGCTTTGTCTTCATCACTGATGGGATGCTCACGGTCTGGGACTTCCAGCTCGGTCTCGACACCGCACAATTCAGTCGAAAAGTAGCGTAGGCCGTTGTCGGAGAGAACAGTGACGATCATTCCGATATCGGGATAGCGACGCGCTACCTTCACGGCAGCCGCCACGTTGCAGCCCGACGAGATACCACAGAAGATACCCTCTTCCCGCGACAGGCGACGCGCCATTTCGAGTGCCTCATCCGAGGTTGTGGTCACAACACCATCCAGGTATTCAACATGCAACACTTCGGGGATAAAGCCGTCGCCAATACCTTCGATTTTGTGCGCTCCCCACGAACCACCCGCCAGGATATCGCACTCGTCAGGCTCAACAGCAAAGATTTTGATGTCGGGATTCTGTTCTTTGAGATATTTACCCGCACCTGTCACAGTACCACCTGTCCCCTGGGATAAGACCAATGCACCAACTTTACCCTCCGTCTGTTCCCAGATTTCCGGCCCAGTGGTGCGATAATGCGCCTCGATATTATCGACATTGACGAACTGCCCAACTTCCCAATACTTGCCAGGGGCAGCAGCTTTGAGTTCCTTGACCTTCTCAATCACCAGGTCTACATCGCTCTCAGCACCAGGCGTAAGTACCAACTCCGCCCCATAAGCGCGGATAGTCTTCTTGCGTTCATCACTCATTCCTTCTGGCATAACGATTACCGCCTGATATCCCTTGGCGGCCGCTACGCAGGATGTGGCAATACCAGTATTGCCAGTCGTACCCTCAATAATACTCATGCCTGGGCGCAGGTCGCCACGTCGCTCCGCCTCCGAGACCAGGAAATGCAAAATACGATCTTTGACGCTGCCGCTAGGGTTGAAATATTCAATTTTAGCAACAATAGTCGGCTTCACATCCCCAACCACGCGCCGCAAACGTACCATCGGCGTCATCCCCGCCGTATCCAAAATACTTTCCGCTATCTGCGCCCGTCTATTCCAATCAACCATGAGAAAATTCCTCCCTAAATCTATCAAACAAATTTCTGCCTTCACCTCGCTCTAGGTACCCGCGAGGGGCTTGCACAGGGAGGTTTTTTTCACCACCCAGTTCCAGAACCGGTCATTCCTCGCCTTGTCATTCTGAGCGCAGCGAAGAATCTCTCGGGGCAGGCAGATTCTTCGCTGCGCTCAGAATGACAAGGCGAGGAAGCAGGCGTTGCAAAACCTCCCTGTGTAAGCCTACTTCCTATCACCATATGCATGAATAGCCTTCAACACCCGTTCCGGCGTCAGTGGTATCTGATTAACACGGATGCCGAGAGCATCGGCCACGGCATTCGCCACGGCTGGTGCCATCCCATCGATAGGTATTTCCGCGATAGCTTTGACACCAAAGGGGCCGAAGGGATCATGCGTCTCAACCAGGTACGACTGCATCTGTGGCATATCCACCGCATTGTAGATGCGATAATCGCTGAGGTTTGTGGTGAGCAATGCCCCGTTCTGATCATAGACCATCTCTTCACAGACGCCATAGCCCAACGCTTGTGTAGCACCGCCCTCAATCTGGCCCTCGGCCATAATCGGATTCACGACCCGACCGGCATCAACGGCTGAAATTGCGTTGAGCACTCGCACAACTCCCGTCTCGGTATCTACCTCAACTTCCGCCCCCTGCGCTGCGAAAGGCGGCGGTGAATTATAGCTCATCCAGGAAGCAGTAGACATGATCTGCTGCTGATTTTCGACATGCAAAGAATGCAATGCCACCTGCGAAACTGTGACCGTCTGCCCGTTGGGTGCGGTAATGACGCGATTGCTAATAGTTAGCGTCTCAGGATTGGCGTTGAGCATCTTTCCCGCCACGTCCAGCATCTGCATACGCACCTGCTCTGCCGCCTTTTTCGTCGCCCCGCCGCTAATATAGGTCGTGGAAGAGGCATACGCTCCCGTATCAAAGGGCGCGAAATCGGTATCCGACGAGTGCATAATGATATCTTCCATGCGCACACCCAGTACCTCCGCCGCGATCTGTGCAATCACCGTATCAGAGCCAGTGCCAATATCCGTCGCTCCCACAAGGATGTTGAATGAACCATCGTCGTTCAGCTTGATACTGGCCCCACCCATATCTAGTCCTGGAATAGCCGTGCCATGCATCGCCAACGAGACTCCCACGCCGCGCCGGAAACGCCCCGTACCACCTTTGCCGCGTTTCTCCTGCCAGTTGAGCTTCTCTTCGACAATCTGCAAGCATTGTGGCAGTCCACAGCTTTCGATGATCTGTGTGTATCCCTCTTTCCCTTCGCCCAGAGCTTTCGCTAACGGATTTTCATCGCCCTCTTTCAGCCAGTTTTTGCGTCGCAATGCCAACGCATCCATGACCAACTGTTTGGCAACCTCGTCGATGTGACTTTCCAGCGCAAAGAAGCCCTGGGGAACACCATAACCGCGAAAAGCACCGGCAGGTGGCAGATTGGTATAGACCACCTCCGCGGTAAAGCGGATATTCGCGCAGGGATAGATTGGCAATGTCTTGGAACCCGTATTGCTCTGCACCGTGAGAGAATGTGTCCCATAGGCACCTGTGTTCGCCAGCAGCGTCATCTCGTTAGCAATGATTGTGCCGTCGCGTTTCACGCCCGTTTTCATGTGTATAATCTGGGGATGGCGCGAACGGCTGCTGCGGAACTCTTCAGCGCGTGAGAATTCCAGCTTGACCGGTCGCTCTGTGGCGATAGTCAGCATGGCGCAAATATCTTCGAGCAGCACTTCCTGCTTCACGCCAAAACCGCCACCAATGCGTGGCTTGATGACGCGTATGCGACGGGGTGGCAACCCAATGATAGGCGCAATGATGCGCCGTACATGGAAAGGAACCTGCGTGCTGGTGCGCACCACAAGCCGATCATCTTCGTCCCAGTAGGTAATCACGATATGGTTTTCGATGGGCGTCTGTTGTACCTGCGGTACAATGTATTCACCCTCGACCACCAGGTCTGATTCCGCGAAGCCGCGCTCAAGATCGCCTATTTCCGCGTGCAGATGCGCCGCCACGTTCCGCGCCGCGTCATGTATGCGATACGACTCCGGTTCTGGATGAATGCGTGGTGCATCAGGTGCAGTCGCCAGCCGTGGATCAAGCAGGGCCGGTAGAATCTCATAATCGACATGGATCAACCTCAGAGCTTGCTCGGCAATTTCCGCCGTTTCGGCAGCCACCGCCGCCACGCGATCACCTACGAAACGCACTCGATTATCCAGACAATACTGGTCGTGCGGCCCCGGTTCCGGCCATGACTGACCCGCCGTCGTATAGGGTATACGTGGCACATCTTTATAGGTTAGCACGGCATGCACCCCTGGCAAGGCGCGTGCTTCCGACGCGTCAATATCGCGAATTATCGCGTGCGCATGAGGGCTGGTGAGCAATTTCCCATGCAGCATATTGCGTAGTTCAATGTCATCCACATAGGCTGGTTTACCCGTCACAAGTTTAATGGCATCCACCTTGCGCTCAGGCTTGCCTACAATGCTGAGGTCAACGGCGGCACGCGTGCCAACCAACGTCGCAACCCCACCACCGTTCGCTCCATCTCCATCGGTCGTGGGGGTATCGTTGCCGCGACCAGAACGAGCAGAACCACCCTCTTCATCGTCCGCACTGCCAGCCCCATGCTCAGCATGTTCCAGCGGCGAACGACCCGGGTCCCACGACGTATAATTTTCTGTAGAGCCTGGTCGGCTCAGCGACGCGAAAGACTCACCACGCAAAATAGCCGCCGCTCGCAAAACCGCCTGCACAGGTTTGACATAGCCGGTGCAGCGACACAAATTTCCGGACAGGGCATCGCGTACCTCTACCTCGCTGGGGTCAGGATTGCGTTGTAAAAGAGCATGCGCTGAAAGCACCATCCCAGGCGTACAAAAACCGCACTGTATTGCTCCACTATCAACAAAAGCTTCCTGTAACGGATGCAGTTTACGGGCCGATCCCAAACTTTCTACCGTAGTGAGCGTACACCCACCCGCCTGAGCCGCTAACATCACACAGCTAGGCCGTGGCTCCCCATCCACCAGCACGGTACAGGCACCACATTCACCCGTCTCGCAACCGTGCTTGACGCTAAAATAACCCTCCGAACGCAATAGTGTCATCAACGATTCGTTAGGAGCTACGTCCAGGCTTTTAACAATTCCGTTTATGCGTAGTTCAAGCTCCATTCTCTACTTACTCCCTTCTGGCAAAACCACATCGTATCCGCGTGAAATATTCATTGCCTCTTCCAGCGCACGCAATGCGAGGTTCATACCGCACACTCGTCGATAACCGCTGCTGGCCCGAAAATCGCTAGGAGGTTGGAATTCAGCTATACCAGCATTGAGTGCTGTAACTAGTAGCTGAGCATCCTCAGCACCAGAAATAGGCTGACCCTCTAACTGTCTCTCTGTCGCTAACAAACGCACTGGCTCCATATTGACGCCGCCCAGTGCAACGCGCACCTGCGCGAAGACGCCATTTGTCACCTGCACGAAAGCAGCAACATTCAACAAGGCCACATCTGTAGGTGTACGCCCAACACGCATAAACGCGGCACCACTATGCACGAGTCGCGGAACGATTACTTCAAGTATCAGTTCATTGGGACGCCGCTCAGAAAAGATGGCACTAAAGGGAATATGCCGCTCCTGTTTCCCTTTATAGGTCACACCAGAGAGGGCCAGGCCAGGATGTTCCAGCGTTCCTCCGCTCAGGTTGACCTGGGTTTTGGAACCTGAGCGTACTACCACCTCAGCATCCAGCACGGCAAGGGCCGTCAGCAAATCAGCTTGTGAAGCTACTCCCGCACCAAGCGTGCCACCCAGCGTCGCACCGTTGCGAATCAAGCGCGAGAACGATGAAGCCAGGGCTGCACGCGACAGTAAACCCGACGCCAGTTCTTGCAATACCGGCGCATCGACCATACTCTGCAAAGTACTCATGGCACCAATATGGACGCCGTGTGCATCCTCCGTAATATAGGCCAGTTCCAGGTCACGCAAATCGACGACCGCTTGAATACTGTCATCGACCTGGCCCAGCAAATAAGTGCCACCAGCCAGCGGCACCGTCTTCATATCTGTACGCGAAAGCAACATCAGAGCCTCGTCTAAATGTTCAGCCCATGCATATTCCAGAAGATTCAATAGCATTGTTTTCTACCTTTGTAATGGCAGCAACGTAAACGTTTCAACATCAATAATACCCTGGTCAGTCAGTTTCAACGCTGGAATGACCGAGAGCGACAGGAAACTCAGCGTCATGCAGGGGTGCTCCAGCGTGCAACCAAGTTCTGCGGCAGCAGCATCAAGCACAAGCAATTGCTGCACCAGTTCAGCTGCCGGCAATGGCGAAACTAGTCCTCCATACGGCAGGGGTACACAGGCGCGTACTTCGCCATCGACGACACAGATAAAGCCACCACCTATCGCTTCCAATGTACGAGCCGCCAACAAAATATCGCTATCATCGACGCCCGCGATCACCAGATTGTGTGCATCATGCGCCACACTTGAGGCAATCGCCCCTTTACGCAGTCCAAAGCCCTTGACCAGCCCCAGACCAACACGCCCACTGGCATGATGCCGCTCAATCACCACCAGTTTGAGCAGGTCGCGAGCGGGATCGGCAACAATCTCGCCATCACGGATAGGAGCCTCTTCCCGTAAATGCTTCGTCGTAATCTGCCCCGGCTCAATTCCCACCACCTCAACCAGCCCCGGCTCACCCTTCATTCGTAGATCGTCTACGCGAATATCGCCCATATGCACCGTGCCGGTAATGTCGGTAAACGCGCTGGGCGCGGTCGGTATATCCACCAGCAAGGTACCATTTTGCGCAACTAATGACCCATCTTTGTACACTGATTCAACCTGGAACGTGTTGAGATCATCCAACACCACGAGGTCAGCCACAAAGCCGGGTGCGACCGCTCCCCGGTCATACAGGCGGAAATATTGCGCGGTATTATAAGAAGCGAGACGTATCGCCTCGACGGCATCCAGCCCCAGTTCGATAGCACGGCGCACCATCGAGTCGATATGCCCACGCGTGGTCAAGTCTTGCGGGTCACGATCATCGGTGACAAAAAAGACACGCGGCGGGTGCAGTTCCTTGACCAATGGCAGCAGCGCGTCCAGGTTACGCGCAGCCGAACCTTCGCGAATCATCAGCCACATGCCCAGGCGAATGCGTTGACGTGCCTCTTCCAGGGTCGTACATTCGTGGTCGGACATGACACCCGCTGTGGCATATGCACACAGGTCATGTCCACTCAAGCCAGGAGCGTGTCCATCAACGACCAGCCCATGCCGCTGCGTCGCCACAATTTTCGCCAGCACCTGCTCATCGCCTTGCAAGACCCCCGGCATATTCATCATCTCCGCCAACCCCAACACGCGCTCATCTTCCAACAGTGGCAACAAATCATCGGCCATCAACACGCGATAGGGACTTTCATAAGCCGAAGCTGGCACGCACGACGAGAGCATAACATAAGCCGAAAGCGGTAGACCACGACCAGATTCCAGCACATACCGAATACCCTCGACACCCAGCACATTGGCAAATTCATGCGGATCAAGCATAACGGCGGTAATACCACGCGGCGTGACGATGCGCGTAAACTCCGAGAGCAGCAACATGGTACTTTCAATATGCATATGACCATCAATCAGTCCCGGTGCCAACCAGCGTCCTTGCAGGTCACGCTCCTCGGATGCATGATACCCATCTCCCTCCGCACCTATACCCACGATGATGCCATCAGCAATAGCCACATCCGCGGGATAACATTCGCCACTACACACATTCACCAGTCGCGCATTACGCAGCACAAGGTCAGCCGGCTGCGTACCGCGTGCGATCTGAATACGACGTTGAAGTCCGTCCATTAAGAACCCTCCTTCATAAAAATTATCACGTAACTCGTAGGGTTATTGCAGGACATCCTACCAGAATATGCCTGAAGAGTCGAGAGCCGTTAACGATGAGATCATCCAAAAATACATTCAGTCAAGCCATGCAATCTGTTTGCTAAGTATACCCCTTGCAGCAATTTTGTGGAACGCTTTTCCGTTGAGTGGGATAACCACACCAATCTTCCCTTGATCGCCTGACGAATCTAATAATGCAGGACCCTCTGAAAGCAACAAAAAGCGAGTATCATGTTAAGATACTCGCTCTAGAAAACTGACCCCCAATTCTCATGGCGTTGGTGTTGATGTGTCCACAGGAGTAGGCGTGTCCGTTACCGTCGCGGTTGGGGTATCTGTTGCCGTCGCGGTCGGCGTGGCTGTTGGTGTTGCAGTTGGCGCATCCGTTGGCGTCGGGGACGGCATAGTCGTCGGCGTCGCGGTCGGCGTTACTTGTTGTGATGAATGGGTCGTTGCAGTTGGTTGTGGTGACAAGGAGTTTGCCGAATTTGTTTGCTGTGACGTTGCGGAAGCTACTACCAGACTAATGGACACGCTCTGGTTTCCACCAGTTGAGGTGAAGTTCAAGGAGGTTGAGTAAGACGCAGCTTTCAGTCCCACTGTATTTACTGTCACATTGATTGTCTGCGGTAATCCCCCAAACGGAATACTTCCATATTCTCTATCTAACGTCAACCATTTGACACTTCCTGTACTTGCCTTCCAATTCAGTGCCAGGGTGCCAATATTGCTGACTACCACCGAGCGGGTCACTACTGTTCCTGTCGGCAACATGCCAAAGCTAAGCGTTGTTACGTCGGTTTTCAGTTTCGCCTGCGTCTTCATATAAGGTGTCACTTCCACCGAAACCTTGACCTGTGCCTGTCCACCGTTGGAACTGATAACGAGAAGTGTAGAGTGAACTCCTACCGTCAGGTTGCTCGTATCAACCATGATCTCGTTTAATTGCTGAGGAGTGTTGGGCGCGACCGTTGCGTCTTTCGCCTGGGATGTTATCCATGGCATATTATCTGTATCTATTGTCCAACTCATGGGTTGACCGCCGCTATTGCTGATACCTATTGGCAGAACCGTTTTCACACCCTTCACTAATGTTCCAAAGTCTAGACTGGATGGAGTAACTATCAGCCTGGCTGGCTGTACGACCACTGGAGTATGCATTTGCGCCATTGCGCTAAACAGCAGAATAGAGATACTGGAGATGAGAATTACACTTGCAAGCGCAATGAGTACCAATGTGAATATACGCTTGCGGCTGTATAGCCCCGAGGAGTGGTCGGCTCGTAGACCTGCACCCCCACCAAGATTTACTGTCGGCGTGTGTACGATAGCATCCGCTCTCCATACTTGGGCATGTGGCTGAAAAGATTTTGTTGACATTACAGTAGGATAGTTCTCCTCCTCGTCATGCAGAGGCACAGTATAGAGGTTTCTTCCTGCATCGGAATTGACGATCCTTGG
The DNA here is from genome assembly GCA_051004815.1 of Ktedonobacteraceae bacterium. Lineage (GTDB taxonomy): Bacteria > Chloroflexota > Ktedonobacteria > Ktedonobacterales > Ktedonobacteraceae > JBBQXY01. Next base: position 5,573 of record JBPCJY010000233.1, on the reverse strand, counting down.
GTTGCTATCCAGGTGCTGTTGTCCCGATAACTGGGGCATAGAGCCTGATGATTGCGGCAGTACTGGCAGAATAGGAGTCCCTGCTACATTTCTTGCATAACCGGTGACACTCCTCTCCTCCCCCGTTGTATTCAGTATGTGTCCACAATGGCCGCAAAAAAGATCACTCTGAGACAACTCGGTATGACAAATTGTACAATGGTACATGACAGCCCCCAGCTTGAGGTACGATGCAGCTCTAACCTTGTATTAGCTAGTAGCATTATTGTTTATAATACGAAAACGCTATGCCTACAATAATAACGTATATATAAGATCATCAGTATGATTGTTGCTCTCATGATCTTTCAATGATACATTTCCCCCACTTTCCTAGACTAATAGTAGCATCAATGTCGGTGAATATAGTTAAAAATTGGTTACGCTCTCATGTAGAATACCGCGAAATAGACCGATTCTGGTGGAGAAATCGCTCATGAAATGCAATGATACATCTTAACCTTAACTCATCTTCCGCCTCTTCGCCCTATGGCGTATACTCTATAGCAGATATGTTGGAGTATGGTCATGCTTCAAGAAAGGATATACTGATGAACAATTTTGGCTTAACATTAGTGAAGGTCAGCCTCCTGGCCGGGGGCGCACTCCTGGGCGCAATGCTCTCACAAATCATTGATGAGCAACTCATGAAACGTAACGAGGAGCAGTCACAACGCGATAAAACCCGCTATGCCCAGGGACTTTCGCCAACTCAACCAACACCAAAAGATGTGTAAAGGGAAAAAGCATAATGACGACACCACAACAACCTATGACTTCCAGCGCACGCGTGCATGCCGCCGTGAAAGGGGAACCGGTCGATCGCGTACCTTTCTGCTTCTGGCACCATTTTAAACCGGAAGGTTCCGGCACTCGCATGGCCGAACTGACAATGGAATTTTTCCGCCAGAAATTCGATCTCGATATCGTGAAAATCATGCCCGACCTGGCCTATCCCAAACCCCAAATTTCTCAATGGAGCGATGTACCACCTCTTGGCCTGGATACCCCCATCTTCCAGGAGCAACTGACCTGCATTCGTACCCTACGCGGCCAATTGCCCGACGATTTTCCCCTGCTCCTCACCCTCTTCAGCCCTTTCACCTACGCGATCCGCTTTCTAGGCAAGGCAGCAGCCATAGAGCAGGCGCGTAACGATAGCGACAATTTCAAAAAAGGGCTGGTGACGGTCGCGGCCAACCTGAGTACGTTAGTGCAAGCGGCTATTGAGGCCGGAGCGAGCGGCATCTTTTTCTCCAGCATGGGCGCAACCAATAAAGATTTGACACGCGAAGAATACGCCAACATCGCACGCCCCTACGATCTGGCCGTCCTGGAGAAGGCCCAGGCTGGCTGGCTCAACGTCGTGCATGTCCACGCCGACCCTTCGCAAGAGGGCGACGAACTCTATTTTGAAGATTTCGTAGACTATCCCGTTGCCGCGATGAGTTGGAGCGACCGCCTCACCGGTCCCAGCCTGACCGAGGCCCTGACCCTGACCGATAAATGTCTCATGGCCGGTCTGGCAGAGCGTGGCCCCCTCACCCACGGCAACGAAATGGAACTCGACAACGAGATCATGGCCGCCATCACCGAGACTAAAGGTCGCCGCCTCATTCTTGCCAACGGCTGCTCCGTCCCCGATGACACCTCTGAGGAGTGGCTCCATGTAGCCAGAAGGCTGGTGGATAACCTGCGCTAAGATAAAGAAGTTGAGCACACTATCGATCCCAGGGATCGATAGTGTGCTCAACTTCTTCACTCATATCTCAGCACCTCCAATGGTCGCACGCGCACAGCTCCCCACGCCACCAGCATTGCCATTAGCATCGTAATCAAGGCCGTTGCGCCAATAATCAGCCCACTTAAACCAGGTGCTAATCCGATGGAAATATGAAAAACAAAGACACTGAGCGCGGCAATCGCCCCTGTGACCAGCAGCATAGCGACCAACGAGCCTAGCAGCCCGACCAAACCATTTTCGATGAGCACCGTAGCCAAAATTGAGCCGCTGGTATGCCCCACCGCTTTCAAAATGCCGATTTCGCGCCTGCGTTCCAGCATCGCCAGTGCCACCGCGTTCGCGATGATAATCAACCCCGCGATCATCGCCAGTGAAGCCACCGTTGTCAGCATGATAATGAGGTTGTTCAGCACCTGATTAATCAGTGCATCAATATCCACCACGCTGAAGATCACCGCCGTGGGTACAGCTGTAGTGAGACTCTTTTTGAGGGCTGGCAACTGGTCGGGATCGACCGTCAGCGAGAAAATATCTATCGTCTGCGTTGTGCCAAGCTGTGTTGTAATGGCTGTATCGGCCAATATGCTCGCGAAGTTCGTGTTGCCCGTTTGTGCCTCTCCATCATAGAAGCCCACCACCTTGAGCACTCTGGTAACAGTGCCATCCGTGCTCTGCACAACGATACTATCCCCCAGATGCAGCCGCACCGGCGCATTTTCGAGCGCGGAATTCATCACTACATTGTTCGTACCCACGTCTGCGGCCCGCAAATTGCGTCCACTTTTCAGCGTAATCACCGGCACGTTTTGCTGGCCACCCCGCAGATCAAATCCCTCCACGTCGCTTAACGCATTCAAGATGTCGCGTTTGTCGATTTTATCCGTCGTCTGCACACTTTTCAGAATCGTATTGATATCTCGACCAGCCACCAGCAAAGGATAGAGTTGCGGTGCGACGGGATTGATCAGCGTTTTGCTAGCATCAATACCTTTCAGTGCCGACAACTGGTGTACAGTGGCCTGTTTCTGGTTTGGTGGCACAATCACAAACACATTGTGCGTAAACAAGGTACTTAACGTACTATTGATGGTATCTTTGATGCCCTGACCAAGCAGCAAAATCAGGCCAATGGCGAATACGCCCACAAAGAGCGATGTCAGTGTAGTGGTTGTGCGAATGCGTTGCCGCCCCATGTTGCGATACGCCAGCATCACCGCCGTCTTCCACGAGCGCGGCGTGAACATAACAACGCTATTGACAATCGTTGCCAGGAAATAAACCAGTGAGCCACCCAGCAGCACAATACCCACACCGCCAAGTACCACCAGCATATACGTGCCGATGGTGCTATACCCCAACCTCGTAGCCGCGTTATTGGCAAAGTAGCCCAGGTAGCCCAATCCAGCAAACAAAAGGGACGAGGCTACGACCATACCAAGAGCCAGCCCTATCCACAGCAACGTGCGCGGCGTCGGTTTCTCATACACCGGCAACTTCGAGATAGCCAGCACCAGCAAGCCAAAGCCCAATGCCAGAGCGAATATAACGCCAGAACCTCCATACACGGCCACCGCCGCCGTCACCACATCGCCCAGGATGGTCGCTGCCAACGCCACAAAGAGCAGGGAAAGCAATGCCAGTAGTCCGATAGTGGTCAAGCGCGAAACTGCCCTGGTCTCTTCGCCAATCTCGCGCAGCACAGTCAACGGGCGCACCTGGCTAGCCTCGACAATAGGCAATAAGCCGAAGATCAGCGCGGTCGATAAACCAATCAGCAGCCCTGAAATGATCGTCAAGGGGTCTAACACAACTTCCAGATGCAAGAAAAAAGCATTCTCAACGACGGCACGCACCAAAAAACTCGCTCCTATACCCACCGCCGTACCCACCACACCGCCAATTATCCCCAACAGAGCCGCTTCTAAACCGAACAGGGCGTACAAATCACCCCTGCGATAGCCGGTCGTCTTGAGCATCGCAATCTCGACCTGCCGACGACGCAACAGCACCTGCATAGTATTGATAATGCCAATACCACCAATGAAGAGTGCCAGCAAACCAACGATGCGCAAGAAAAGCTCTATCTGATCCACCTGGCTCTGCCGCCGCTTGAGCAAATCCGGCGCGGTCACAACGCTTACCGCCGGTAGAGCTTGTGTCAGTTGTTTTTGCACCGCGTTCATATTCGCGGCAGGGACAGTGGTATAGGCAGTATCATATTGTGCCGGGAGCCGCACCCCATTCGGCCCAGGCACCGCGGCCAGCGTCGCCTGGGCAATCAGCACTTGTGGCCCCAGAAACCCACCGCCTTCCTGAAATTCTGCCGCCACCCTGATCGTCACCAACCGCCCATCTAACGTCTTGACACGATACGTGCTACCGATATGCGCTCCCAGGTTCTGAAAGACAATAGAACTCATAGCCACATTATTGCCTTGCACCACGCCCTGTACAGTCAAATCATGTGCTGGAGCAATAAAGTTCGCCTGACCTACCAAAGGAAAATTGCTCGATATCGCAATAAAGCTAAACGTCTCTTCATTGCCGGAAGGCAGCGTGACACTCCCACCCGCGTCATAAGAGGTCGCATAATCGCTAATACGCCCCTGCCGCTTTAACGTGTCCAGCACGCTGAGATCGCGCTGGCGCAAAGGGGTCAAATTAGCATTCAGCCGTATATCTCCCCCATTCGCCTCAATAACATTGCCCAGCAGTGCCTGATTCACGCTCAAGCTAACCAACTGTAATGCCACGATAGCCATCACTCCTACCGCGACGCAAAATATCGCCAGCACCGTCCGCTGCCCACCACGCACCAGTGAGCGCGTAGCATATGACCAGTAAAGTCCAAGTTTCATGCGTTTTATCTATCCCTTAGCAATAATTCACAGACCCCATACAAACCATTCACCAACCCGTGCAGAACAACAGACACCCGTCACCCGCTCCATTCCCTCTACCAGGGACGTCAACTCAGCCACAATATCCAACGTACTTACTGTCGCACCTGTCAGAAGCAAGTAAATTGCTGCCTGCAATGGAATATTTTTCAATCCACCCAATTCATGCGTCATCAGACGGGCAATCAGCGCGGGAGTAAGTATATCTCCCTGCTTGATATCCAGCACAGCGGCAATTCTCTCTGGTCGATGGGCAATCTCCGTGCTCAAAGGCTGATTGATAGCCGCGGCACTCATCACGATCAGAGCCACATTTGTCTGCGCTGGCACCACAGGCTCATACTCCGCCGGAGCCTTAATCATGCTATGTCGCGCACCATCGGCCTCGACAATGACCACATCAGCTCCCCCTTCTTGCAACAGTGCATACGGTTGGTCAAGCTGCACTCCACCCAACTTCCCAGCACCAATAACCTTGCCAGCCACTGTGACGCGTCGATGCTGCCCCCACGCGGCATTCACCATCCTGAGCAACGTTGGCGTTTCCGCCGCCACCACAAGAGTATCAGTCTCATCTGAACGGGGAATATAGATATTGGTCGTCGTCGTCGTCACAACCCGCTTCCCCGACGCCGCTAATTCAGCCGCGAGCGTATACATAGTAGTAGTCTTACCCCCCGCCCCAACAATAGAAATCAGCGGCCTGGCAGGTAAACGCATAAGGCTTGAAAGTGGCGGCATGCACTGCTCCTATGAAAAATACCAGGGTCCATGAATTATTGCTGGTGATGCGATGACGATTCCCAGGGCGAAAGCAAAGGAGCGCCCCCCCCCCACCCACAGAACACACGCCTCAAGTATCGTTGTGTAGTCGAGGCGATCCCCTTTGG
>JBPCJY010000232.1:0-18822 GCA_051004815.1 Ktedonobacteraceae bacterium | reverse complement strand
ATGTCATTCTGAGCGCAGCGAAGAGTCTCTGTTCGGACATGTCATTCTGAGCGCCGCGAAGAATCTCCGTGGCACGAGAGATTCTTCGCTGCGCTCAGAATGACAGGGGGGTGGGAACTGGGCGAAGCGAAGAGTCTCCGTGGCACGAGAGATTCTTCGCTGCGCTCAGAATGACAGGCGGTAACGCACCAAGGCGACAAAGAGAGAAGGGAAGGCGACAAAGAGAGAAGGGAAGGCGACAAAGAGAGAAGGGAAGGCGACAAAGAGAGAAGGGAAGGCGACAAAGAGAGAAGGGGCAGAAGCTGATGAAACACTACTATGTTTATATTCTGGCGAATCGCTCAAAAACCCTCTACACGGGGGTGACCAATAATTTGCAGAGACGTTTATATGAACACAAACACCATCTGGTGGTAGGCTTTACCAGTAAATATCATGTGACACGCCTGGTCTATTTTGAAGAAACGTCTGAGGTGCAGGCAGCTCTGGCGCGAGAGAAGAGCATCAAGGGCTGGTTGCGAGCAAAGAAGGTGGCCTTGATCGAGTCCAGCAATCCCGACTGGCGTGACTTGAGCGAGGAATGGGAAGGAGCATGACTGGCGGGGCGGGAGATTCTTCGCGGTGCTCAGAATGACAGGGGGTGCTCAGAATGACAGGGGTGGGAACAATGACAGGGGGTGGGAGATTCTTCGCGGTGCTCAGAATGACAGGGGGTGCTCAGAATGACAGGGGGTGGGAACAATGACAGGGGGCGGGAACAATGACAGGGGTGGGAACTGGGCGTTGCAAAAAACCTAGCTGTGTAAGACGAATATGTTGGTTGCGATGGGGGATATGGTATACTAGCAGTAAGCAGTATTGTTTAAGCGTATGCTGGCACTGGTCAGGAAATGAGATGGGCCGATAATGAGGTTTAAATAGTTACATTGGATTCTCTACCACCTGGACGGGCCGATGAATCGGCGGTGGCGGCGATAAATCGCGCCCTACGGTAGATGGATAGCAACGCGGAAGAAGGAGCGCGGCATGGCTGAAAACTTCGGTATCCCTCAACTTGTAGAGTACCTGGAACAGATGGGCTTGCGCATCGCCAATGTAGATCAAGAGCAGGAAATCATCGAGCTGGCTTTTCATGGTAATCATGGGCAGTGGCGGATGATTGTGGGTATTCAACAGCATGGAGAGGTACGAAAGTTGATGCTGATCGCTCCGCATATTGGAGCCATCACGAAAAAGAAACGACTGGAATGCCTTGAAGCTCTGATGGCGGTCAACTATCGCATCGCGATGGGGAAGTTTGGCCTTGATTTAGACGATGGCGAAGTGCGTTTGGAAGAAGCCGTTCCACTGGCCGATGGCTCAGTTACCTTTGAGCAGTTCCAATTGGCCCTGGGAGCCATTATGCAGACGGTGGCGATGTATCACAGTTTGCTCCCCCGCATCATCTATGGCAATCTCTCCGTCCTTGAGGCACTCGATGCCTGTGAAAAAGAATTTCTCCAGGATATGAACATATCTGAACTCGCGGAGGACAATCCAGGCGAGCCAGCTGAAACTCCACCAGCAATAGCGCAACAATCACAATACCAGTCTGAACTGGATGTACATGATGTATTGGCAGAGATTACCCGCATGTTAGAGGAACGCAAAGAGCAATAGAATCACTCTGTTAGAGTGGTTTTTTGCTCTGGGAATAGTGACCGTTTTGCTGGGCACGAGTATGCAGATTGTGCTGTGCCTCTTCCTCTTGCTCGTCTTCCTCATCGTCGTGTAGCGGTAGCAGGCGCGGCTCTTCCTGGACGGCCTCAACGGGGGCAGAATCCAACTTGATCCATGTATTCATGGCCTCGACGTTTGGCTTCTTACGACTACGACGAGTAGACCTCGTTCGTATCTCCAATGCGGCCCACAGGAGAATGAGTATCGCGACAACAAATCCCAAATATGTCCAAATCGTTGGATTCATGCCTGACATGTCCTTTGCACTCAATGAAACGCGCTTTTGTGTTGGTTTCATTGTAGCGTTACAGGAAGGAAGGCGTCAAGCAATTAGCTTTTTTGGGTATGCGTGAATTTGGATGTTTCTTTCCACCAGCAGCGGTCGGGAGAGGGAGAGAGGGGAACACCCGACCGCCAAAAAGAGGCTGTATAGGGAGAAGATAAGGGGTTTGGGAGAGCATATTTAGTTTTAAACATTTGTTCTACAAAGAGATATTACCATGCGCTGTCCGGTTTGTCAAGGGAAAATAGAACTTTTGTTCCTATTTTTTTTGAACATGATACAATATGTGAGGTATGGGTTTTTTGCCGCCTTCGGACTCTGCTGGGGAATGTGGCAATGAGTGCATGGTGCCAGGGTAGCATGCGGTTCAGCTTCCTCACCAGGGCGACCGCAAGGGTAGGTTTTTGGCACCACCCAGTTCCCGCCCCTGTCATGCTGAGTGCTGCGAAGAATCTCCGTGGCATGACAGATGCTTCGCGGTGCTCAGCATGACAGATGCTTTGCGGTGCTCAGCATGACAGATGCTTCGCGGTGCTCAGCATGACAGATGCTTCGCGGTGCTCAGCATGACAGATGCTTCGCGGTGCTCAGCATGACAGATGCTTCGCGATGCTCAGCATGACAAGGCGAGGAACCAGACGTTGCAAAAAACCTACCCGTGTCAGAACCCTTGCGGCCGCCCTGGCAACCCTTGCTGTTTACATCCCTGCTCGTTAAATGAGGGGCGAAGGTACCTTACTGAAAGAATTTACAACACGTTTTTTGGACGTAGAAAGTGACGAATTTTTGTATGGCAGATGTTAGACCATTGCGGGGGATACGGTACAATGATGAGGTGGTGGGCGACCTGGCGCAGGTTGTGACGCCCCCGTATGATGTTATTTCAAAAGAGGCACAGGCGAAGTATTATGCTCGCAATCCGTATAATGTTATTCGCCTCGAATTTGGCGCGGAGCAGGTGGGCGACAATACGCTCAATAACCGTTACACTCGTGCGGCTGCCGCGCTGGCCGAATGGCGACTGCAAGCTGTCCTACGCCAGGATGCTTTGCCTGGCTATTATTTATATCAGCAGCTATTTAGCCAGAACGGTCAGCAGTATACGCGCACCAGTTTGTTGGCGCGGGTGCGCTTGGAGCCGTGGAGTAGCAAGGTGGTGTTGCCACATGAGCATACCATGTCGAAGCCCAAGGATGATCGCCTGAAACTGTTGCGAGCGTGCGCCACCAATCTTAGCCCGATTATGAGCCTGTATAATGATCCCCAGGGCCGTATACGCCGCTTGCTCGGCGCGTATGCCGACAATGCTGAGGTGCAGATGACAGATGAGGTAGGCGAGGGACACCGCTTGCAACATATTACTGACCCCGCGCAAATTGACCTTATCCAGAATTTCTTTGCCGAGCGTCAACTTTATATCGCGGATGGTCATCATCGCTACGAGACGGCGTTGAACTATCGTGAGGAGATACGGGAACAACGACGCCAGCTACATGTCGATGATGCCGTTCAATTTGTATTAATGGCATTGGTCGATGTAGATGATCCCGGTCTCCTCGTCTTACCCACGCATCGCTTGCTATCTGGCCTCTCGACCACGACTTTGAGTCAGTTATCTACAGAGCAACTTGTTCGCTATTTTACGGTGAGCGAGTTGGGCAACAGAGCAACTGGCGAGGCGTTGCTGGCCCAATTGGCTCAAGCGGGTACGACCGAACCAGCATTGGTGCTGAGTACTGGAGAACAGAACTGGCTATTGCGTCTGAATGAGCAGGGCAAGAGACGGATGGCGGAGAGCGGACATTCCACGGCCTGGAACGACCTGGATGTAGCCGTTGCACATACGCTGATCCTGGAGGCATTGCTGGGCATACAGACGGAAGATGTCACGGCGGGAACCTACCTGCGCTACACGCGTGATGCGCAACAGGCTGTGCAGGCGATACATACGGGTGAAGCGCAGGCGGCAGTGCTGCTGAATGCTACCCGTGTGCGACAGATTCGCGATGTATCGCAAGCTGATGATCGTATGCCGCAGAAGTCAACGTACTTTTATCCAAAATTGATTACTGGTCTTGTTATGAACCCGTTGTGGTAGGAGTTTTTGATGATTATCATCGTTGGCGCGGGGTTGGCCGGGTTGACCTGTGCGAAAGAACTCGTCGCGGCAGGCCAGCAGGTGCTGGTGTTAGAGGCGTCGGATGCTGTTGGTGGGCGCGTGCGCACGGATATCACCGCTGACGGCTATCGCCTGGATCGCGGTTTCCAGGTCTTGTTCAGCGCGTACCCTGCGGTGAAGCGTCACCTGCGACTCGACGATCTCAAGCCCCGACGCTTTGATCCCGGTGCTATCCTGATACATGATAGCAAACGTTATGAGATAGCAGACCCGTTACGCGAGCCGTCGCAACTTGTCGCTGGACTGCTGAATCCTCTCATTCCCCTGTCCGATAAGCTGCGCGTGTTAAACCTTACGCGCCAGGTGCTGGGCCTCTCCATTGCCGATATCTTCTCCGGCAAAGGCGAACCTGATGGGCACGATGAGTCGATTGAACAGTATTTGCATCGTCTGGGTTTCACGGAAGATGGCTTTATTAGCAACTTCGTGCGCCCATTTTACGGTGGTATCCTGCTCGACCGTTCCCTTGCCAGCAGTGCGCGTATGTTTCAGTTCACCTACAAGATGCTGGCCACTGGCGATACGCTCATTCCTGCCGAAGGGATGCAGCGTATCGCAGAGCAACTGGCGGCGTCATTACCTGCCGAGGCCATACGCTACAATGCCCGTGTCAACAAACTGCTGATAAACAACGGTAAAGTGCGTGGGGTCGCGCTGGCACATGGCGAAACAATCGAGGCAGAGCGAGTCGTTGTGGCAACCGATAGTCCAACGGCGGCACAGCTTAGCGGTATGTCGTTGCCAACTACCCCGGTTGGCAGTACATACCTGTACTTTGCTGGTGATGAGCAGCTCTATCCTCAACGCAAAATTCTGCTGAACACCGCCCCCAACGCCTTCGTCAACAATGCCGTGCTGCTGACCAATATCGCGCCAACCTATGCACCACCGCACAAGCATTTACTTTCTGTCACTGTGCTGGGCAATCCACAGGGAAGCGATGAACAGCTAGCCGAAAAATGTTTGGCTGAGATAGGGCCATGGTTCCCCGACCGCAACCTCAAACGCTGGCGGCTGCTCAAAACGTATCGCATCCCCTTCTCACAGTTCGCGCAACCCCCCGGTATCTACGATCAACTGCCGGATAATCGTACCAATGTTGAAGGATTATATTTGGCGGGAGAGTATACGAAGTCGAGCAGTATCCAGGGGGCGATGCACAGTGGGGAGTATGCGGCGCGGGAGATTGTGGGGGTGGGGTCTATTGTGGGCGGGTGAGGTATATGAGAACCGTAGGCATCTCGTAATCTCGTAGGGGCGGGAGTGGAGCTTACACGGGTAGGTTTTTTTCAACCCCCAGTTCCAGAACCTGTCATTCTGAGCGCAGCGAAGAATCTCGCTTGCCACACGGAGATTCTTCGCTGCGCTCAGAATGACAGGGCGAGAAACCAGGCGTTGCAAAACCTACCCGTGAAGGCGGGAGTGGAGAGGGGACCTTTATGGTTGCCCGTGGGCGGGGTGTGGCAGAGTTTTCCACGCCTTGCAATCAGGTTTCCCGATATGCTCTTAATCAGGTTGTTTCGTGGTCGCTCTCTTCTTCCAAGGAAGTTCCTTCTAGCTCTATGTCTCTATAGGCGTCTCTGAGAGGGAATTGGACGCCGAGGCTCGGCAATGTAACCGTTTCATGTGCCTTATAAATATCGTAGATCCATCTTCCGTTCTCTTTGCAGTACACCTCCATTTTTAAAGATTTGGTACTTACAAGGATGTATTCTTCCATAGTTGGAAGTGCGAGATAATTTTGGAGTTTCCACGTTCTATCTGAGATTTCAGTGCTTGGAGAGAGCACTTCAAAAATCACCCGTGGAGATTTGAGAAGATCGCCTGTACCTCTGTCGCGTGGATCATATGTTACAGTAATATCGGGATGAAAGTAGCGTTTTTGAGAAATTTGCACTTTTATAGCAGAATGGTAAACACGGCACGGTTTTCCGCGCAGAAGGCCCCTAAGAATGCTATAAATGTTGCCGCTAATAGTACTGTGGTCGAACGTTCTCCCAGCCATCATGTACACCTGCCCATCAATATACTCATAGCGGTTCTGGGTATCGGTTTCTTCGAGGCGAAAGTATTCCTCAACGGTTATCATTTCTATCTCTCCTCACTTCAACTCCTCCAACCTTTGTTTCACTGCTTTCCTAACAACCTCAACCGGAGACTTCAAACCCTCTGCCAGCGCGTTCTTGTCTGTAGGTGTTAGTGGGTTTGCATTCTGCAATGCATACGCAATCGCTGCTTGTACTTGTCTATCAGTCGCATTATTCGCCAATTCTAGCGCATAGGTAATCTCGTTCTCGGTACGGAGTGGCAAATAGCGCAAGATATCCAGTGCCGTATCCCTTATGATCTCATCACTTGCAGAGGTAAAGGACGGATAAACGCTCTGTACAATTACGTGTATTTCGGCTTCAATGGTACTCCCAACTTTCTCTATCTCCTCTATATGTAATACTCTTCCTAACAGGATAAACATGAGATCTACTTGCTCGCTCAGGCCGATATTTCCTCCTATGCTTGAAGAGAGAGCTTGTAACGCTTTTTCCGCAATAGCTTTTATTAAAATTTTATCTCGCAAATCTCGCAAATCTTGCAAATCTCGCAAATCTCGCAAATCTCGCAAATATCGCAAATCTCGCAAATCTCGCAAATCTCGCAAATCTCGAAAATCTCGAAAATCTCGCAAATATCGAAAATCTCGCAAATATCGCAAATATCGCAAATCTCGCAAATCTCGCAAATCTCGAAAATCTCGCAAATCTCGCAAATCTCGCAAATCTAAATGAAGATTTGCTATAAAGCGAAGGGCCGATCTTTTCAAAATAGGTGTTTGACTATCGGAGTGTTGTAAAAGCAGCTCTGCTAACTCTTGTTGCTCATGTGGGTCAGGAAAGAGCGTCGTCCATAATAATGCGCATTCCTGGTAATCGATATATTTGCCATTCGCCAGTTGGGTTGCTAGATAGCTTTGCCAGTTCTGTTGCCATGACTGATCAGGGATGTTAGCGGATATTTGCAGCATACGCAATAAATGATTAGTCGTTGGATAACTCACCTCTTCTGCGCATTGTAACAAATCCTGGTGAATGGCTAGACAAGCGTCGATATCTTTTTGTGTGACTGGATGGGTTTTCAGACTATCACGCAACTTGAACCACTTTGCAACAGCGTTCTCATAGCGTTGATAGTTTTCCTCTTTTAGAGGGACAACTGCGAAGGTGAGCAGGGTTTGACTTTCCAGGGAGTAGCGAGCGAGTAGGCGTAAATGCTCTTCATGCTGTTGGAAGTACTTTTGCACTTTCTCTAGCAGCAAGCCAGCCGGACCGCGTCTGCCCATGAAGGAAAGGGCGGTCAGAGCCAGGTCAGCAATATCGAAGTCCTTAGAAGGTGAAACATTTGGTGCAGGTTGGAATGCTCCAATAGCGGGTAGACCAGTGAAGGCCAGGAGTGGGGGAACGAGCGTATTAAAAACAAGGTCGGGACACGAGTCTAATTGCTGGGCAATCATGGAAAGGAGGGTCAAGGTGGCGCGTTGTTGGGGCATAGTATTGGCATTGCTAATGGCGTCTTTAAGTACGGCTAGAATAGGGGGACGATAGGCTTCACGAGGCAAGCTCAGAAGCCAACGGGCTAATACAGATTCGATGTCATCACATGTCTCAAAACGTTGGTTTTGTTGTGCGACTTGATAGGTTTGTAAGAGTTGTTGAGCGATGTGGGTTTCAAGCGATGGTTCAATCGAGAGCGGTTTTGCTTCAATGAGGCATTCGGCAGCTAGTAGAAGGTTGTGTTCCTGGTTGTCATGGTTAGCATTATTGGGCAGAGCGAGCAAAGCACGCATAATATCGCTGGCAATTTTTTCATTTTCATTGCTCTGGTAGGCCACCGCGAGCAGAAACGGCTCACGCCACTGGTCATCCCGGCGAGATGCTCTGGATACTAATGCTTCAATGCCTTGAGCAGCATCTTGTTTGATCATATTGAGCAGGTAGCGGGCGGCGAAGTACTCCTGGAAGGTGCGATGGAAGAAGCCAAAGTAATCGCCTGTGCGCTGGACGAAGAGACCACCGCGCTCACGAATGCGTTGCAGAAATCGCTCGGCTTGTTGCGCGATGTCTTCAGGAGTGCCACCTGCGACTCCGATGGTTTTCACCAGTGAATCCATAACGTCTCGTTCGCGGGCAAAGCTATTATTTTTCTCCTGCATAGCGAAGGCGAGTGGGCCAAGATACTGAATAGCCTGTTTTTCGGGGATTGGTGCAAGCTTTTTCGCGATATTACGATTCTCTAACAATGTAAGTGTGACTGTGCTGTAGAGTTCGACACGCTGGCGAGGCAGCGAAACGCTATTCTGCTGCATGACGGCTAACAACGTCAGTAATAGAGGGACTGTTGCCAGTTCCTTGACCGCCTGATTCTCTTGAATAGCCGCTTTGAGTTCCTTTAGCTGCTTGTCTGCATTCCTGGTAACTGCTTCCTGTTCCTCTTTGCTAGTGGAGCTATTTGAAAGAGTGACTTGACCACGGATAGCGTTGGCATGGCACCAATGTGGGAGAAAATAGTCGATCTGTTCATCGATCAATTCAGCGACGGTAAAATGCAGGTAGTCAGGGAAGGCGTGTTGGTCGTAGCCAGCAACGCGCGAAGTGATCAGGAAACGATTGTAGCTGGCTTTGGAGGTATCGCGCTGGTTGCGAATAAAGACGCGAATGGCCTCTTGCACCTGCTGCCGCATATCCGGGTCACTCACCTCGTCCAGGCCATCCAGCATAACCAGAGTACGACCAGCGGCCAGGCATTGGCGCACAAATACATCGACCCCCGCAATGTCCAGTTCATGCAGTGTGCTGATAAGATAGTCTTCCAGTGTCAGGCCAGGTGTTTGTGTGCGGGTACTGGCATAGAGACCCAGGCGCACTAAAACAGGGACAAGCGATGGTTGCAAACGCTCAGGTTCTGGCATAGCAGGGTCTGGCAAGCGCAAACCACTCCTGGCCATGTGCAGCGTCAGACGCTCCATCAATGTGCTTTTCCCCATGCCTGGAAAGCCTTGAATGACGGCAGCAGGGTGTTCTAGCGTAATCTGCTGCCACATATCCGCAATAGTAATGCGTTGGCTCTGCGTGAGATGCTGCTGCCAGTCCCTTTCGGCTTCAATGATGATGCGATCTTCGTCAGAGGACACACCACTTTGTAGTTGGTGACGCAGCTTCTCCAAGGCGACATCGGTGAGCGGGTAATCGGTTCGTGGCCGGTTAGCCCACAGTTGCATAGGAATAAAGACCTCGTCTAAACGCACACTTTCAGCGATCAAGCCAGCTGGAATGCCCTTGAGCGTGATATGTTCGGTTTCACGGATCATGCTGGTGAGGTAACGCCGCTTCAACTCTCTCGTGGAAGGAGGTACAGAAATCTGGCTACCTGCCCAGGAAATGATAGTCAGCGCGAGGACAACAATGAAGATGAGGACAATGAGCTGGAAATTCTGAAATGCCCAGCCTATTGGAAGCTTTGCTAGTCCCGCTGGATCGGTAAATAGCAAGGTTACGAGTATGCCGAGCAGTAGGTTGAGGATAATGGCACTCCAAAGCAGGCTGCGTTTTTCCCAAAACCATTTGCACGGCCAGACGAACCACTTCAATGGCCCTTGTTTGCTAACTCTGTAAGATTCTGCCATACCTGCCTACTTTCTCAACGAAGCGTGGATAGGGCATTTAGAAATAGTATGGCTGTAGTATAGCGTCTGTGGATAGAAGAGGCAAGTAGGTGAGCCGCACCCCTCCCCAGGGTGTCCCTTGCGGGCTTACACAGGGAGGTTTTGCAACACCCAGTTCCAGACCCTGTCATTCTGAGCACCGCGAAGAATCTCTCGTGGCAGGGAGATTCTTCACTGCGCTCAGAATGACAAGGCGAGGAATCAGGCGTTGCAAAACCTCCCTGTGTAAGCCCCTTGCGGGTACCCTGGGGCTGTAGGGTGTGGTTTAATTTCATGCCCCCCTTATTCCATGTTCGGGAAAAGATTGATGGGCATGGAGCCGAATTTGCCGGTGTTGATGGCTTCGGCGATGGCGCGTAGTGGGCCTTGCTCGATGGAGAGGCGCATCATGGTGCGTAGGAAGGACTGTTCGGGCGCGGGTAGGGACGAGTCGGGGTGGAGGGCGGCGGCGACGGCACAGACGAGTTGGGCGTCTTCTGTGCGCTGCGCGAACTCGAACAGCTTGCCCTGGCGTAAGAGGCGCGTCTCGTAGAGGCTGCGCCAGCTGGCATCGACCAGGTCGGTGATGGCCTCACTGATGACGGCGTCTAAAGCAATGGTGTTTTGCACTTTCTTTTGGCTGCTTTTACGACCACGGCCTTTGGCTCCTGTAGTAGGAAGGTTTGTGGCGTGGCGTTGTTGTGTCCAGTAGCGATCAATGTAGGGTTGGATACGGTCATACGGTTCGTACAGCCAGGATTCAAATTCGGAGAGGTCGTATAAATCGTTGCCGTGCTGCGCCAGGGCGAGCGTTGCGCTATCGAGCGGACAGGAAGGTAATGTTAGCGCGGCATCTCCGGCATCATGGCTGTCAAATTCTAGCTCGGTTTCGATCAGTGGACGCCAGATGGCGTAGGCAATGGGCAGCTTGCGCCGCGTCCGCTTGCTTAGTGCGTAGGCTTCCGCGATGAGCGCACGACTATAGGCGAGCGGGACTTGAAAACTGCCGAAGCCCTGGCCCCCCATCTCCGCGACCAGTTCCGTCCAGTGATCAACATCCATTTCGTCGGTGCCATAGCAGTCTTTGATGCCCCATGAATCCTGGTAGAGGACATTGACCCCTTTCAAACGGCCATCGGGCCGCAGCCAGGAGATCATAATCATCTGTGCGCCCGTGCCATCGAGAAAGCTCACTCGCGCCTCGTAAAAGCGCAAGAGCTGCTGCCGCGCATCGGACATAGCATTGTCCTCGGTACCGGGGGCGGATTGCATGGTGAGTCTGCCCAGGGCTGTACGCGCATGTTGTTTCAACTGGCGATTGGATGTATGGGCTATGAGATAATTCAAGGCGGGAATGGAGAGGGACGCGGCTACCGATCCCAGTTGTTCCAGGGCATCAATGGCGGCTATAACAATTTTGCTGGTCTGATTTTCTAACAAAGGAATGAGTAAGCTGGTGGCTCGCAGATCGTGACTACTGCCCAGCCAATCGACAAAGCCCAGGCGTCTTTCCAGGGGCATGGCGAGAATATCCTCTAATACCGACTCTACCCCCAGTTCGCTTGAACCCACTAACTCAAGGAGACGTAACTGCATCTGCTGCATGGCCGCTTCTGGATCGTTCAAATATTCGAGCAGACCGTCGTCGGCCATCTCTGAGTCCAACTCTTTCAGCACCGGAGCTATGGTGAGTTTGGCCATGTCGCTCACGGTCGGATCGGCCACCAGGTCTTCTAATTCTTCCAGGTCAAAATCGGTTGCCAGTTCCGTGAGGATGAGTACGGCGGCGGCATGGGCCGCTGCATCGTGAGTGTGTAATAAATGCAATACTTTCTCGCGTGCGCCCTCCGTCCATTCCTCGTCCAGCCGATCTAAATAGTGGGATAAGGTATCGGGGTCGATGTTGTCGCGGCGGCTGATGGCCAGCAGTATGCTATCTATGCTATCTTGCGGAGGCCCTTTACGTCCTCTAGACATGCGATTTCTCCTCGTTACGATTATTCGGGTGGTGTTGCGGCCCTCTGGGACAGGTGATGCATCGCATTGTACCACGTTCCCGTTTTTGAGTCGATAGCTAGAGAGGGGTTTTATATTTAGGGCCTTTGAATGATTGCAGCGTGTACCATGGTGGCAACCAGGGCGACCGCAAGGGTGCGCCCCTACTATACGACGATACCTGCCGTGTCCGTTCTGCGTGTATAGTAGGGACGACCCTCGCGGTCCTTACACGGGGAGGGTTTTTGCACCGCTGGGTTCCTCGCTTTGTCATTCTGAGCGCCGCGAAGAATCTCCGTGCCACGACGGATTCTTCGCGGTGCTCAGAATGACAGGGGCGAAGGGGGATTCTTCGCGGTCGCCCTGGTCGTCTTAAAATCGGCTTTCTTGTTCGTAGAGATGGCGCGGGTGAATGAGGGTTGAGGCGGCGGGTGTGGTGAGCAGGGCGATGCCTTCCGTTAGTAGTGCCAGACTGATGAGAAAGTCGTCGTGTCCCTCGGTGGGTTCGACATACATATCGAGCACTTCGGGGGCGGGCAGGCGATAGCGGGCCAGGCGCAGTTGTTGCCAACACTCTTGATAGATGTGCTGAGGGGCATGCTGTGCAGCGTACAGTTTGAGGCGTCCGCTGTTCAGCAGAGCAAGCAGCGCGTAGGCCAGCCGTGATTTGCTGGGGCGCGTAAATGTGAAGGGGATAACGCGGTCTGGGCCTAAGCGATTCAGGAGGAGTGAGGCCAGCCCTGCTCCAAGGCCGGTCGCGTCCACTGCCAGCACGCGGAGCCGCCACTGTTCCGCCAGGGCAACTGTCGCGGCATATTGTTCCAGGTAGGGCATGCCTGTCCACCACTGGTGGTGGACGACTTCAATGGAGGGCAATTGTAGTTCGTTGTAGTACACGCGTCCAATAGTGATGACGGTGCTATCGCGTTGCGAATGTCTGGCACTGTTGGTTGAGCCTGCCACGCCGGGGCGATCCTCTCCCGCTACATCCATTCCGGCAATATACCACCCTTCCGGCGCTGGCGTCTCTTCCCAGACATGCGTGCCTTGCAGGAGTGTCCGTTGGAGCGGGTTGAGGAAGTAACCTGCGCCACTGATGGGCCGCAGAAAGTACTGCGTCTGGATGGCGAGATGGTCTTCACCGAGTCGTGCAATCTCTTGCTCAACAAAGGTGCGATAGGCTGGATTAATGGCCGCGAGTGTGCGCCAATCGTATTCAAAATGGCAACGCACGCCCGTTTGTTGCTCTACTGCCAGGTTGACGGCACGCTGTTGTGCCAGCAAGGTATCGTCGGACCAGGCGGTGCCATACAAAATGGTCGTCGCATTTTTTACAGCAGCCATGGGGCGAAAATCGCGATCAAATTTCTCACGCGCTACATCCTGCGCCTCGTCAATTTCCAGCAGGAGATCGGCGGTTGCCCCGACGACGTTGCTTTCAAGTCCCGCCGAGTAAAACATGACGCGTGGCCCAGTCTGTGTGCGTAGCAGGGCAGGGTCGGCCTGGGGAGCCAGACCGACGATATAGCCATGATTCGTCCAGATGCGCTTACGCGTGAGCGGTGAATCCAGCAGTGAAAGCAGGCGCAGGCGGCTATTGATGATCTGCGGCGTAAAAGTGGGGGCGGCTTTGACAATCGTGCCTTCCGCGAAGCAGGTGAGCAGGTACGCCTCAATGACGGCTGAGAGCTGGTTTTTGCCGCTTTGGCGGGCCATCATCACGGTAAAAATTCGACCATGCTGGCCCAGTATTGAGTCCAGGACAGCTTCAGCAACTTCTGCCTGGTACGGGTAAAGCGGTTTTCCCAGGATGTGTCGTGCGAAACGGGTAATCTGTCGCGGGGTGTTTTTCATTGGCAGTCAGGTGAGAAAGATGTGGTAGAGGGAGGGAGGATAGTCTTTCACTGGGAGGTTTTTTGAAGCGCGCCGGTTTCGCCTGTCATTCTGAGCGCAGCGAAGAATCTCCGTGCGGCCCGACGAGAGATTCTTCGCTGCGCTCAGAATGACATTCCTCCTCGCCGATGCCTTTCCCCAAAAAACCTACCAGTGAAAGGGGAGGATAGTAGGATAATGCTTGTCTGTGCGAAACAATACAGCTTGCTCGCTTGCTGTAAGTATACCATGGGGATGTGAGAAAAACAAGGCGATACAGCGCAATGGGTGGGGCCTGTGAATGATTACCGATGATGCAAAGTTGGGTACCAGGGCGACCGCGGGGGTCGCCCCTACTATACACGATGGACTTTCCCTATGCAAAGCGGCTCACAGAGCCGCCTCGTATATAGTATATAGTAGGGGCGACCCTCGCAGTCGCCCTGGAAACCGCGCTGTATCG
Organism: Ktedonobacteraceae bacterium; assembly: GCA_051004815.1. Classification (GTDB taxonomy): domain Bacteria; phylum Chloroflexota; class Ktedonobacteria; order Ktedonobacterales; family Ktedonobacteraceae; genus JBBQXY01. The sequence goes on along the minus strand of JBPCJY010000232.1, from coordinate 4,619 downwards.
CTTACCTTGACGCCTATTGAGCGAGTTAATTTGCTTTTGCCAGTTTATTGCCGAACTCTTCATCTATCCAGACGTGATGTAGTTTATCGACAACTAAACCATCATGAGGATGGCTGCTTGGGCTGGGTGTGGTGAACATTTTGAATGAACCAAATCCGCTCATGGGGAAGCTGCCGAAGCTGCTTTGCAACGAGTCATCGAACCAGACTAACCCATTGCTAGCGATGCCAATACCAGAGGTATGGTCGCCGCACCCTTTGCAGAGTTGTGGGTAGCCATATTCCTTGACGCCTTTATTGGTGCCTGGCACTGCCCTGGCGACAGTTAATTTACCGATCATGCCCACGAAGCCTTCAGTCCACCAGATGTTTCCTTTTGTATCCACGGTAATCAAGTGGGGTGTCAAGTTGCCGTCCGCGGTATTGCGGATTTTGTATTCTTTCAATTGGCCCTGTGCGGTATATTCGGCGATCAAGGCCACCGCGGAGTTGTTCTCGGTAAACCATACATTGTTGGAGGCGTCAACGGTGATACCATAGGGTAGACTAGTACTGGAGGGTGTAGGAATCTCTATAAACGTATGATTGGTTGGGTTAAATTTACCAATCTTATTGGCGTAGTGTTCGGTAAACCAGATCATGCCATTGCCATCAACGGCCACGTCCCATGGTCCGGCATTGGCGGTAGGCACGACCCATTTCTGAAAACTCAGATTGCTGGGATTAAATACGCCAATAGAGTTATCCATCGGCATAGCGAACCAGGCCTGTCCCAGCTTGTCAAAGGCGAGAAAGAGGGGTTGTGCATAGTCGGTTGGGAGAGGGTATCCAGTTGCCCAAGTGGAAGTTGTTGGATTAAAAACGTCGAATCTGCCGGGAGGGGTATTCGCAGCGCAGTAGGGCGATGGGTCGCAGCCGGGTAATGCTACCCAGACATTCCCGCTCTTGTCAATAGCGTTCCCCCAGGGATCGAAGCCACTAGTGACAGGATATTCTATTGTTTTCGTCGTGGCTCTCTTCGCGGGTTCTTTGGCACTGGCTTGTTGGGGATGGCTGACCATAGCAGCCGAAAATACGATACTGGCAATAAGAATGGCTAGTGTTGTGATACTACAAAAAACTTTTTTACGAAATTTCATTTTACGAATTTCTCTCCTCAATACGATGCTGCAATACGATACTGCAAATCATGATCCAGTATATCCAATAATATCATCTCCTCCCTCAGTTGGGAAGCCTGAGTTTATTTCGTTCCAATACATAGGACGTTCGGCTACGAAGAAAGTACTATTGATTGATTGTATTGACATGGATACCTCATAGCCGGGCAGAGCATCACCATGATGGACAAGGTGTTGCAAGGAGAGGGCGGAGATGTCCAATGTCACGCGTGTCGTAGGACCAACCTGTACGTTCTGTGCATAGGTGCGCCCGTAGCCATTGACAAGGGTCAGTGTTAAGGACTCCGCGCTGATAGTGGGATTTTGCAGCGTCAGAAATTCATTATAGCCATTGCCAACATAACCTTCAGAGAAGCTGTAGGCAGAGGCGGAGGGTGGCCCCACTTGACCGATCACATCTGTCCCACCAATAGCGGTCATGGTACTGCCATGGAGATGATCTTTGAAGAACATTTGGCGTTCGACAATGATCTTCGCTCCAGTCGAACTCACATCGGCTGCCAGCCCCTGGGTGCTGCCGTTGTTGGGAACGGGCCAGATAAGTTGACTCATGGCATTGACTGTCACAGGGAAGATTTTGCTGGAACCATCCTGGTACTCCAACTTAATAGTCACGGACGCCGTGGCATGAGCGATGGTATCAACGTTGGCAATGACCAGGTATTCCTGGAAATCCGTGCCGGTGTAGCCCTCGGCGAAGAGCCAATCATTGCCGATTGTAGGTACACCCATGATACAGGTTGAACCTGAGACAACGCCCGCATGACCCTCCGTGACATTCCCGAAGTAATCGGGTCGCTCAACGACGATGGGCTGATCAGAAGTGATGATGGCGGCGACATGCGCTGGCAGATGTATGCCGTTGGGTACGATAGTACCGCGGGTGCCTGCCGCGACCGCAAGTTGCTGGCTGGTTATTGTGCTCCCATTGGCATAATAGGTAGCGGTGACATTGGCGGTGCTGGAGTTTGCGTTCAAAATAGTCAGGTACGATGCAAAACCACCACTGGTAGGAATATCGGCAAAATAAAACGTTTGCCCAGGGTGTGTTGCGCCCAACACATCGTTGCCACTCTTGATTGAGTGGCTAAAATACATGGGTCGCTCCGCCACAACACCAGCACAATTGGGGGTAAGCGACGAATTCACAGAGATAATCGCCGAGACAGTGGCGGCAGGTGTATGAAATGAAGAGATGCCCAGATCGCTATTGACCAGGCGGGAGATGCGCGTGGATGGCGGTACAGACACAGTTATGGTTTTGCTGGTAGGATGGCCTCCATCGACGGTGTACAGGTAGCGTATATTCACAGCGCAGCTCTGGGCCTGGACGGGATTGTCAATCGTAAGATATTCGTTGAAACCGCTGCCAATGCGCCCCTCACCAAAGTACCAGGTTTTGCTGACCGGAGGACCATTGGGCGATGATGATTGTAGTACCTCGCCCAACCTGCTGGCGAACTCCTCGGTAAACCAGACATTATCGTTCTGATCTACGGCCAGACCATCATGTGGATGTGCATTGCTACTGGTGCTACCCTCGAGCACAGTCAGCGAAAACGTATCGGTGTTCGGCACGTAGGAACCTATGCGCGAACTGAGCGAATCATCGAACCAGATGGTGCCGCTGCTATCCACACCAATAGCGGAGATATGTACGCCACAGTTAGAGTTAGGGGGACAGGTGGGTTGCGGAACAGCATGCTCGGTAACGCCATTACTGGTGCCGTTGACAGCTTGACTGATGACAAGACTGCCAATATTGCCATCAAAGCCCTCTGTCCACCAGATATTGCCCCTGCCATCAAAGGTGAGCAGGTGTGGGGTGGAGTTACTTCTGGCCTTAGTCATATATTCGCTGATAGCACTGGTGTTCAATGTGCCAGAAGAGGGAGGCGTAAACCGCCCAATTTGCGATACAGCACTATTGTTCTCGGTAAACCAGATCGAGCCACCGGGGTCGGGGCCGACGATGCCGTAGGGGCTGCTCCCCGCGGTCGGCGTTGCTGTTTCCGCGAATAGTGCGGTTGACGGTGTAAATTCTCCAATTTGGCTGGCGTTGAGTTCCGTGAACCAGAGGTTGCCAGCCTTGTCAAAGGTAAGGTCGTAGGGTGTGGCACTGGGAGTTGGCACCGTCCACTGGTTCCAGATGCCATTGCCGCCATCGGGTGTCAGCGAGCCGATAGCATTGGTGGTTGGTTCGGTAAACCAGATGGTGCCGGTGGCGTCTACCGCGAGAAATAACGGTGCCGAATAGCCAGTTGGCTCGGCGTAATTATGCACCAGCGTAAAACTTTGACGATTATATTGCGCAATGTCGCCAGGGGCTTGTTGGGTGCCACAGATGGGAGCGGGATCGCAGCCCGGCTCGGCAACCCAGGCGTTGCCAGTGGTGTCAAAACTGACGCCCCAGGGAATGCCTGATGGTAATGTAGTTTCTCGAATAGTGGGTGTGTTCGCGTGTGCCGTCGAGCGTGAGCCAGCGATAAAATAGTAGACGATAGCAATACTTGCGGTCAAATATACTACGGTGAGCACAACGCGAACAATGCTACTGGCATAGAATAGTTTCTTGATCCGATGCATGACGATATTTCAACTCCAGGCTTCCCAAGATTTGCACATCTATTTCTAGTATACAGGCGACCAGATACGGTGCTTTCCTCTACTATTGAACCGAGATAGTGTGCAAATTCGCTTGGAGTTGATGATAACGTACTATCTATGTCGTTGGTGGATACAGGAAGTGTTCCAATTTTGTCAGCAGGTAATGCATTTGAAATGGTTTACCAACCCAATCGGTTGCACCAGGCACTGCGCTGGCACTTTTCACGCGGTTATCCGCCGTCATGATAATGATGGGGATAGAGGCAAAACGTGGGTGTTGCGAGAGTGTGGCGGCAATCTCATAGCCTGATACGAGCGGCATCATCAAATCGAGCAGGATAACATGGGGTAAATGCTTCGTTTCTAGCTGTTCTAAAAACGGAATGACTTTGCTACTATCCGAAAAACCGAGGCCGACATGGCCCTCTGTCTCAAGTAACAGCATCACAACAGATAAAATGGCCTCGTCGTCATCAACTACCAGGGCATAAGGACTTTCTGGTGCAATGGTCGCCGACATATTTTTACTTTCGATAATAGTAGCCACGTTGCCTATACTGGTATATTGCATACTTCTGCCCTTCCACTATGATATTCCCCTTAATAAAGGGAACCCGAATAATTACCCAACCGTATGTATGAATTCCTCTGTTATTATAGTATGCATTCCAAATATTGTCCAACATGTTACTTTATCGCTAACAATTTCCACTACGTGGAACATAGTAGAGGTTACATAAGATGTGAAATTGTAGATGGTAGTAGTGGTAGAGCTTCCACCAGGGCGACTCTTGCGGTCGCCCTGGTGGCAGCTCTACAAAGAGGAACGCAA
>JBPCJY010000231.1:0-31319 GCA_051004815.1 Ktedonobacteraceae bacterium | reverse complement strand
CAAGATGAGTCTTCCCGTCTCGCATGTCGAGACCAAGATCCCAAGCAGACCACTTGGTAGATAGACCAGACGTGGACGCCTGGTAACAGGTGAGCGAACTGGCCCTAATGATCGTACGGCTTGTTTCTTCTGCATCGTTGGGTTGGGTGAGCCGTGAAAGCGGTGACGTATTACACCGCAACCTCTCGAACGCAGACGTATCGTGGAGTGTGGGTCAAGGCCATTCGAGCCATAAGCCTTGGAAAGCAGATGGGTGTGTTCACCCGTGCTTCTCCTTTGCTGGTCTCGGCAAAATTGAGGTAATTATGTTCTTCAGCGGAGGCGCGATTATTCGCGCCTCCTTGTGTTTTTGGAAACTGTAGTTCATTTATAGACGAACGTAGTGCAGCATACCCACCTGGCCGCTTGCTGCACTACGTTCGTCTATATTGCTAATATGTGCAGGGCGTACTGAATCTCTTTTTGGACTTCTTCCTCGTGCTCGTTTTGTAGAGCTTCTTGCAATGCCTCGTGTACCGACGTGCCGCCTAGCTGCCCCAACGCCCATGCCGCGTGTCCACGGATCAGCGGTTCATTGTCATGCAGCGCGGTAATGAGCGCGGGGACAGCACGCTGATCGCCGCTATTGCCAAGGGCCACACAGACATTGCGCAGTAAACCGCGCCGTTTGGTGCGCCGAATAGGGCTGAGACGGAAGCGTTCGCGAAACTGTTCTTCCGTTAAAGAAAGCAGTGGAATGAGTTCAGGACTACTGCCTACATCCGCTCGCGGCTTAAATTCAGCGCGTGGCTTTATTTTTATGGGTGAGTGACCGTTTTGAAGCGCATCGTCTGTTTTGTTGCCAGACATATTTCTAAAACCAAGGCGTTTTTCAGCGACAATATTGACCGGACAGACCTCCTGGCAGATATCGCAGCCAAAGATCAGATTGCCCATCAAGGGACGCAGTTCCAGTGGAATGCTACCGCGTAGCTCTATCGTGAGGAAAGAGATACAGCGCGGGGTGTCCAGCACATAGGGTGCTGGTAGAGCCTGTGTCGGGCAAGCGTGCAGACAGAGTTCGCAACTGCCGCAATTGGTTTTGACGGGAGTATCGGCCTGCAAGGGAAGATTCGTGACGATTTCCGCCAGGAAGACCCATGATCCCCAGCCTTTGGTCAGGATATTGGTGTTTTTCCCATACCAGCCTAGACCGGCCCGCTGTGCCACTGCGCGGTCTACCATGCGGCCCGTATCGACAAACAAACGGGTTTCTACTCCGTCGCTTAGCTCCCCACGTGCATACTCATGCAGCCATGCCGCGAACTGTTGTAGCTTAGGTTTGATGAGCTCGTGATAATCGGTACCCCAGGCATAACGTGAGATGCGCCCGCGTGCCACATCATCTTGTGCCTCGTCAGGTTGTTGTGTGAGATAGAACATTGCCAGCGTAATAATCGACTGTGCTCCCGGCAAGAGTGCATCGGGATGGCATGATACTTCCGAGCGTTCCGCCGTGAACCACGGTAAACCATCCATCAGCCCTTGTGCGATGCGCTCTTTAATGACACGTTCCGCCTCCGGCAAAGCTGCGGCGGTGGTAATTCGTGCGCTATCGAAGCCTAACGTGTAGGCATATTCTTTGATCGTAGTCGGATTTATCATCAGATAATTACATCTCGACGCATATTTACCCACCATGCCAGACCAATAAAGAGCAGTAGATAGACCGCTAGCACAAGGAGCGAGTGCAGATCGGCCTGTAGGGCTGCCGGTTGGATGATGGCGGAGGCATACACGTAATGACTTTGGTCTTGTTGCAACTGTGAAATGTTTGTGCCTATAAGATAATCTGGTAGTGCCTGGAAAAAATTTCCCATTGCCCCCCCAATATCTCTGCCAAAGGAGCTACCCACTTCTATGATTGGCTCGACCACAAAACTCCAGGTTAATACTCCCGCTAAGCCCGCGGCGGTTGCTCGCCCCAGTGTCGATAAGAAGAGGGCCATCATGGCGTATGTAAATAGCCCCAGCATCGTAATCAGCAGGTAGAGCAGCGTATGATCAAACCAGTCAAGCGTGAAGAAATCAAAGCTCTGCACAACGCCTGTCGATAGATTGAGCACCAGGCCGGAAATGATGCCAAGTACCGTGATGCCCACTACTCCTAGTATAATGCAGACAGCCGCCACTCCCACCTTGGCAAAGAGATATTGCGTGCGCGTGGGACCGCGTGTGAGCATGAGACGCGCCGTTTTATCAGCGTATTCGCCACCAACAATCGTACTGACAAGAATGATAATCAGTATTTGTCCCAGCGTATTGAGCAGTTGTACGATCAGGTACAGCGATGATGGAAGGCGCAACGAGCGCGAGTAGCCTGCTATTTCATCGAGCGTCGAACCGCCTCTGGACAAATAGAATGCACCTACGGCGATGAGCGCGAAAAGCCCTATCATTGCAAGAATGGCAATGCCACCCAATACTTTTGACATCAGGCGACGACGTAGTTTGTACAACTCCATGCCAATCAAGCGTAACAGCACGCTGGTATAATCTTGTCGCCCCATCATGACAGAACTAGCGCGTTCAGGGGACGATGTGCGTGGCTCAGATATTACGTGTGGTGCAGTTTTCACTTCTTCTCTCGCTTTCAAAACCTATCTGTACGTATCAGTTCTCATCCGCACTACCGCTAGCTCTGGCCAGTGCCGCCATGCCTGGACGATTGCCCGTAGGAATTGCTTGTGTCGTCAAGCCCAAGAACACCTCTTCCAGGCTACCCTCTTGTGGGTGAATCTCCGCGGCGAAAAGCCTATTTTGCGCGAGGAGTGCATTGATTTCAGCCGAGCGTACGCGTGGCGCATCGATACGAATGATAGACATGTTGGCCCGGTTCATCTCGATACGTGCGTTTGTAATCCACTGCAATCCATTTTCCCTGCTTTGCTGTAATAACGCGAATGCCTGCTGCGTCTCTTCCGCCGTGTTCAGCCGAACAATAATCTGCTCATTGGGCTGTAGCAATTCGCTCACCGCTCCTTGTTTGATCAGATTGCCCCTTTGGAGGATGGCGACCCTGTTACACACATGCTGTATTTCATAGAGAATATGGCTGGAGATGAAGATGGTCTTCCCTAACGTTGATAGGCGCTGGATAAGTTGGCGTATCTCAAAAACGCCAGCGGGATCAAGTCCATTGGTGGGTTCATCCAGCAGCACCAGCTCCGGATCATTCAGCAGTGCTGCCCCGATGCCCAGGCGTTGTTTCATGCCGAGCGAATATTTTCGGAAAGCATCTTTGGCCTGGGCGCGTAGCTCGACGATCTCCAGCACCTCCTCGACCCGACGATTGCTCGCGCTGCCAGAAATCATGCCAGAGGCGGCTGCAACGGCATGGAGATTGTCTTTACCCGAAAGATAGGGATAAAAGACAGGCGTTTCGACAATGGCTCCAATGCGCTGGAGAATGGCTGGCAGTTGATAGGAATTGTCCATCCCAAAGATGATCGCCCGTCCCGCCGTGGGACGTATCAAACCCAGTAACATGCGAATCGTGGTGGTTTTGCCAGAGCCATTAGGGCCAAGAAAACCAAAGACATCACCCCGCATCACCTGGAGATGGAGGTCATTCACTGCTACCAGGTTCCCAAAGGCCTTGGTGAGCCTGCTGGTGCTGATAATAACAATATCATCGCTCTGTGTAGCTATATCTTCCACCATACAACACTCCTTCTTCTCTGTAGCGTGCTATATTCTCTCTATGTTTCTGCGTAATATATGCTTCGTTCATCATATTAATGATAATTAGTATCCTGTATGCACAGTTTACAGCATGTTGCAAGCTCTTGAAATCCAAGGCTCTCCATCCTTCCGGGGGATTTGGAAGAAAAATGTGGGGGCACCCACGCCCTTTCACCAGTAGGTTTTTTGGAAACGTGCTGACCTCGCCTGTCATTCCCCCTCGCCGATGCCTTTCCCCAAAAAACCTCCCAGTGAAAGGCACCCCACGCCCCGGCAAAGGACTGCGTCCTCTGCACTCCTGCTTTATTACACACAAGGACTAGACAAAGATCTACCATTAGGGCTAAAATGACTCAGGTATTATCGTAGCGTTTGTTTCTTGAATGTTTTCTTATACATCAGGAGGGGTATGATTTATGGAAGCAGTATTACAAGGTCCAACAGGGCCTATCACCCTCGGCACCACAGTTTTAACTATCGGACGTGTCCCTGGCAGCGACATAGAAATGACGGATCCCAAATCCTCTGCTCGCCATGCCGAAATTCGGCCAGAGGGGCCAAATTATAGTATTGTTGATCTCGGCAGTACGAATGGCACCTATGTCAATGAGCAAAAACTCGCGCCTCATGCATCACGCACGCTCTATGCAGATGATCGCATTCGTATCGGCACGACTATCTTCACCTTCGAAGTCAGCGGCATAGCTCCCATGGCACCAACCATCGCGGTTGATCAACCCTTGCAGAAGACGGAATTTGCCTACCCTGAAACCGTTGCTGTGCCGCCTCCTGTCTACGCCAGGGAGCCACGAGGGTATCAAGCACCATCCTCATCTTTCACAACGCCTGCTGCTCCCTTTAACCCGGCCTCTGTCCTTCCTACCCCTCCTGAGCAGAAGCCGAAAAAGAAACGCCGGGGAGTACGAGGCATTGCCATCTTCATCATCGTAGTGCTGCTGCTGGCTATTGCGGCTTACGCTTTCATTACCTACTCGAACCGCTCAACACCGCAGGAAACGCTTACTACCTTCTGCAACGACCTCAAAGCCAATGACTATCATGGCGCGTATCAGCAGATGTCCAATAGCTTTCAAAGCACAAGCAGTGAGGGAAAATTCACGAGTTTTTTTAAGAGCCAATTTGCCCTGGGCGGAGGCTTGAAAGATTGTCAACCTGGCAATGCAACGACCAGTGGTGCGACGGGAACGGCGATCCTTACCTTCATCGTCAACAGTGGTCTCGTTCCCCCGCAAAATAGAAACAGTACCCTTGTGACAGATAGCGGAGTGTGGAAAATTGATAGCATAGCACAGAAATAATAATCCCATGTGGTAAAGAAACACCTGCCCAGCACACCGGATGTGCTGGGCAGGTGTTTCTTTACCACATGGGAATGTTAACGCCGTAATCTGTCATCAGCCTGGAGAGCGGTTCTCTCTGGCTCATCGGCCAGCACTTTCTATGGCGGCTTCCCGCAGCCGTTGCACGTCGCGCAACGGTGGGACGCCGAAGAGGCTTTTGTACTCCCGATTGAAGTGGGAGGCGTCGTGGTAACCCACGCGATAGGCAGCACTGGCCGCGTCCAGGTCTTCGCGCAGGGCCCGCCCGATCCGCTCCACCAGTTCCTCGCGGTTGGCTTGCACCCGCTGTGCCTCGCGTTCTGACTGCTGGTGGATCATCACATCCATTAGGAACCTCTTCTCTTGTTTCTCCATCATCCATCTGGAAGATTTGCAGAATCAGACAATCATTTTCGACAATCATTCTACCACCTTGTACTCCAGAGTGTCTATAATTACTACCAGATAAAGAACATGTCTCTCTGCTTTTGCAGACCTAATGGAGGAATTCAGAAAATGGACATCAAAAGAAGTGGCTCACAACCTTCCGGCAAAGGACCGGCTGAGTATTTTACCGGCGCAGTACGCATTGACCCCCTGTTCGAGGCCCCTGAACCAGCACGCGTGGTCGGTGCCAGTGTCACGTTTGAACCCGGCGCACGCACTGCATGGCACACCCATCCGCTGGGCCAAACTCTGATCGTGACGGCTGGCTGTGGCCGGGTTCAACGCTTGGATGGTCCGATCGAGGACATTCGACCAGGGGATGTGATCTGGTTCGCGCCGGGGGAGAAACATTGGCATGGTGCCGCACCAAACACAGCGATGACCCATATCGCTGTTCAGGAAAAGCTCGACGGCAAGACCGTCAACTGGATGGAACAGGTCAGCGACGAACAATACCAGGCCTGATCGTGGAAGAAGAAAGTTCTTACCTTTACTCAAAGACAGGAGACTTTTATGGCACAGACAGATTTTCGCACTGCCCTACAGGGCAGCAATGAAATCGAGATCACCGTGACTGGTCGAACGTCCGGTCGATCCCTTTCCTACCCCGTGTGGCTCGCCCTGGATGGCGACAAGCTCTATCTGATCCCGGTGAAGGGATCAGATACCGACTAGTACAAAAACCTGCGCAAGTCCCCGACCATCCGCCTGAGTACCGGAGGGAAGACGTTGACCACGAGTGCTCGTTTTCTCACCGACGAGACGCAGCTTGGCAAGGTCCTTGAGAAGTTCCGAGACAAGTACGGGAGGAACGTGAAGTCCTACTACCCTAAGCTCGATGTTGCCGTCGAAGTCCCACTCGAGTGAGCTGCCAGCTCGGTTCTGGCATGTCGTTTACCCTTCACCTCGCACGACGTTCTTCGTGGTTGAAGGGAAGATGAGAAAAAAGGAGAAAGAAGCATATGCGTGCAACTGTTTTTCACGGCCCCTTCGATGTCCGGGTCGAACAAGTTCCAGATGTCGCACTGCATGAGCCAACCGATGCCGTCGTTCGCATTACCCATGCGGCAATCTGTGGGTCTGATTTATGGCCTTACCGAGGGCGAGAACCCTTTCCACCAGGGGGGCGATTGGACCATGAATGGATGGGGATGGTGGAAGAAGTAGGCTCGCAGGTGACGACTATCAAGCGGGGAGATCGGGTGATCGCACCGTTTGCCTTTTCCGATGGCACCTGCGAGTTCTGCCGCAAAGGACTCTACACCAACTGTCTGCATGGCGGCTTTTGGGGGCAGGCTAATGATGGAGGACAAGCCGAAGCGATTCGTGCCCCCTTTGCCGATGCTACGCTGGTCATCGTTCCGAAGAGTGTTGAAGGAGATGAAGCACTGCTCAAGGCCATCCTTCCGCTGACGGACGTGATGGGAACAGGCCATTATGCAGCCGTGTCGGCAGGGGTGCATGCTGGGGGAACGGTTGCCATCGTCGGCGATGGGGCCGTGGGCTTATGTGGGGTGCTGGCAGCACGACGCCTGGGAGCCGAACGTATCATCCTGCTGGGTCATCAAGAGAGCCGCCTGGAACTGGGCCACCGTTTCGGTGCCACCGACCTCGTCACGAGTCGCGGTGAGCAGGCTGAGCGGGAAGTGCTTGAGTTGACGGCAGGGGGAGCGGAATCGGTGATGGAGTGCGTCGGCACGAAGGAGTCGATGGATACAGCTATTGCTATCGCCCGTCCAGGAGGAAGCATCGGCTACGTCGGGGTGCCCCATGGTAGCGAACAGCCCAACCTTGAGCGGCTCTTTTTTGGCCATATCGCCCTCCGAGGTGGGTCGGCACCTGTTCGGGCTTTTCTGCCCGAGTTGCTCGTCGATGTGCTGGCCGGACGGCTCGATCCTTCTCCTGTACTCGATCTCACCGTCGATCTCGATGGCGTTCCAGCGGGCTACGCGGCGATGGATCAGCGTAAAGCTATGAAGGTCATGGTCCGGCCTTAGAGGGAAACCTTGCGGCCACCCTCGCATCCAAAACGAAGAAAGGTTCAACTACACCATCGGCAAGTTTAATCCCTTTTCCCTGGCGCATTCAATGGCTTCTTCGTAGCCCGCGTCCGCATGGCGCATAACACCGGTTGCCGGATCGTTGGTAAGCACGCGCTCCAGGCGTTTTGCCGCCTCCGATGTGCCGTCCGCAACAATCACCATGCCTGCATGTTGCGAAAATCCCATGCCGACGCCGCCGCCGTGATGCAGGCTTACCCAGGTCGCGCCGCTCGCGCAGTTAAGCAGTGCATTGAGCAGCGGCCAGTCTGACACCGCATCAGAGCCGTCTTTCATTGCTTCAGTTTCACGATTGGGGCTTGCGACCGACCCTGAATCGAGATGGTCGCGGCCAATGACTATCGGCGCACTTAACTCGCCTTTGGCGACCATTTCATTGAACGCAAGCCCTAGCCTTGCGCGGTCGCCCAGCCCTACCCAGCAGATGCGGGCAGGCAACCCCTGAAAGCTGATTTTCTGCCGTGCCATATCCAGCCAGCGGTGCAGGTGCGGATTGTCAGGAATAAGCTCCTTCACCTTGGCGTCCGTTTTATAAATATCCTGTGGATCGCCGGAGAGTGCCACCCAGCGGAACGGGCCAATGCCCCGGCAGAATAATGGGCGGATATAGGCAGGGACGAAGCCGGGATAATCAAACGCATTTTTCACACCAGCATCATACGCCACCTGCCGGATGTTGTTGCCGTAATCGACGACTGGAATACCCTGCTTGTGGAACTCCAGCATAGCGCGTACCTGCTTCGCAATCGATTCCTTCGCACGCTCGACATAGCCCTGGGGATCCCGCTTGCGCAACTCATCGGCATCCGCAAGGCTCATATCGGCGGGAATATACCCATTAAGGACATCATGCGCGGACGTTTGATCTGTTACCATATCAGGCATAACCCCTCGGCGCACTAGCTCTGGATAGATATCCGCTGCGTTACCCAGCAGACCAATCGAGAGCGGTTGTCCCAGATTGCATGCCTCGCGAATCTGATCGAGTGCCTCGTCCAGCGTACTGGCGATTGCGTCGCAGTAGCCGGTATCGAGGCGTTTCTGGATGTGGGTGGCGTCACACTCCACGGCAAGCATGGAGGCCCCCGCCATTGTGGCAGCCAATGGTTGGGCACCGCCCATTCCACCTAAACCCGCAGTCAGTATCCATTTGCCGGATAAGTCACCGCCGAAATGCTGGCGACCCATTTCCACGAACGTTTCATACGTTCCCTGCACGATGCCCTGGCTGCCAATGTAAATCCACGACCCGGCAGTCATCTGGCCGTACATCATCAGCCCCTTGCGGTCGAGTTCGCGGAAGTGTTCCCAGGTCGCCCAATGCGGCACGAGGTTGGAATTGGCGATGAGCACGCGCGGCGCGTCGGCGTGGGTTCTGAACACGCCGACCGGCTTGCCCGATTGCACGAGCAGGGTTTCGTCTTCACCCAGGTTTTTCAGCGTCTCGACGATGCGGTCGAAACATTCCCAATTGCGTGCTGCCTTGCCAATGCCGCCGTACACAATAAGTTCGTCCGGGTTTTCGGCCACCTCCGGGTCGAGGTTGTTCATCAGCATGCGCAGGGGTGCCTCGGTCAGCCAGCTTTTCGCGGCGAGTGTCGTTCCACGCGGTGCGCGAACGGTGCGCGGCCCATGTTCCTGCGGCGTCGTTGCCCTGGCTATATCTTCTGTCTCAGACATGTATGCAAGCTCCTTTCACCTTGAGCCATCCAGCAAATCTTTAGATACCGTCAGTATATCAAATTTTGAGTTGAGGATGTACTTTGTTTGTTTCTTCTTTCCCCTCAGCACCGTTATAACGTATAGATGGCATATCTATGCCATTTTTTTTCATATCCAAGGAATAGTATGATGAACTTGCAGAATATAGTGTTGGGCGTAGAAGAGTATACGCAACAACGCCTGGCACGGTATATCGACGAATTAGGTGAGCTCTGTGCAATCGACACGTATACCTATCATAAGGCTGGATTGGATGAGTTGGCACGACTCCTGGCCGCTCGCATGCGTGGCCTGGGGATGGATACCACCATTATTGAGAACGAGGCATGGGGCAATGATCTACTTGGTGTCATACGCGGTGAGGGCCATGGCAACGTCGTGTTGTTGGGGCATATGGACACGGTCTATCCCGTTGGCGTAGCAGGTGAACGGCCAGTGCGCCTTGAAAATAGCATACTGTATGGCCCTGGCGTCTGTGATATGAAGGGCGGTATACTCGCGGGCATCTACGCCCTCGAAGCACTGCTGGCCCAGGGTTATCGCGATTTTGGTGAAATACGTTTTCTCTGTGTTTCCGACGAAGAGATCACCAATCGGCACTGCAAAGAGACTATGCGGCTCGTCTCGTGGGATTGCCATGGCGCACTGGTCTTAGAGGCGGCACGGGCCAACGGCGATATCGTCAGTGCGCGTAAGGGCAATTCCTGGTACACCCTCACGGCCCATGGTCGTTCAGCCCATGCCGGTGTTGAGCCAGAGAAAGGACGCAATGCCATCATTGAAATAGCGCATCAGACGTTGCAATTCCAAAGCCTGCATGGTTGGCGCGAAGGGGTTACGGTCAATGCCGGCATGATCGCTGGCGGCACTATGCCCAATGTTGTGCCGGAACTCGCGCAAGTGCAATTTGACCTGCGCTTTTTGCATCCCCAGGACAGGCTTGACACCGAGGAGCAGTGGCACAAACTGATGCAGCAGCGACGCGTGCCAGACGTGGAGCTGACGCTGCGCATGGAACCTGATTATAAAGAGCCAATGGTGGCTACGGCTGAAAGTATGAAACTGGTACAGCACGCACAAGCGATTGCTGGCTTGCTTGGTATTTCCATGGGCCATGTGCTAACCGGCGGCGCGTCCGATGGCAGCTATACCTCTGGCTACGGCGTGCCTACTATTGATGGCTTAGGCCCCATCGGCGGACGCGACCATAGCCCCGATGAATACCTGTTAGCGAGCAGCGTTGCGCCCCGTACCGCCCTGCTGGCTGGCTTGATCGCAACTATTGGGGCGCAATGACTGTGTGTTCCTACTTCTTGTTCGCTATAAGACGGTTATGGTATAATCTGGGTAGGAAACTAACGCGTCCTCGTGATGCGTGCGGTGCAGTGCAAGAGGTCATCATAATCCCCCCAAAGCATCGGCCTCTGCCATTGGGGAATTTCTTAACACGAGAGGTCATGGTGGCGTAAGCCAATACCGTCTCCCCTGCTCCATACGCTGGCTGGTCCAGTAATGTGGATGCTCGGAAAGGACCAAATAATGATAGATCCCGATAGCGAATTAGGAGAACGATACCAATCAGTGATGACAAATCCTGACTGGTATCAAACAAATATTCCCTGCCAGGTAGGCTGTCCAGCGCATACCGATGTTTCGACCTATATTGGTTTGATTTCCCAGGCCCGTTTTGACGAGGCGTATCTTTTAAACCGGAAAGCGAATGTGGTGCCGGGCGTCCTGGGGCGCACCTGCGCTCGCCCATGTGAACCTGTCTGCCGCCGTAACAAAATTGATGGTAAACCAATCGCTATTTGTTGGTTGAAGCGTGCCGCCGCCGATCATCGCGAGTATCAACACCATGCGGAGCGACCACCGTTCACCAAAGATAAAAAGATCGCGGTTGTTGGGGCTGGTTCCGCTGGCCTGGCCTGTGCTCGTGACTTGCGCGAGATGGGGTATCCAGTCACCATCTATGAAGAATATCCTACGGCTGGTGGCGTCATGGTCAACGGTATCCCTGTCTGGCGTTTGCCACGTAATGTCACCTATGAAGAATGTGACGAATACATGGCAGACCTGGGCGTGGAGATGCACTACAACACCCGTGTTGGGCGCGACATTCAAGTCACTGACCTGCTCAAAGAATTTGATGCCGTCTACCTTGCCACCGGCTGCTATGTTCCGAATGCCTTGACCGGCCCCGATAACAAGATTGTTCCCGGCGCGAACTTGAAGGGTGTTGAGGATGGTATCCTTTTGCTGGCCAAAACGAACTATGGCAACCCAGCCTATATCGGCAAACGTGTTGCCGTCTATGGCGGTGGCTTTACCGCGATGGACTGTTGCCGTACTTCCATGCGCTTTGGGGCCGAAAAGGTTTACGTCATCTATCGTCGCTCCAAAGAAGAGATGCCTTCCGACGAATATGAAGTCGATGAGGCTATGTTGGAGCATGTCGAGTTCATGTACCTGGTCTCTATTGTGGAGATACTGAGCAAAGACGACGTCCATGCGAGCGGCATCAAACTGATTCGTAATAAGCTGGGTGATCCAGATGCGAGCGGTCGCCGCCGCGCCGTCCCGATTCCTGGCAGCGAGTTCGTCATCGACGACATTGACCATGTCATTCCCGCCCTTGGTCAGTCAAGCGATGGTTCCTGGGTTCCCTCCAAGGAACTGCAACTTCAGGTCAGTCGCTGGGGTATTCCCCTGGTTGATCGCGATAGCTGGATGACCGACTATGCTGGTCTCTTCGCTGGTGGTGACTACACGGAAGGGTCGCGCAACCTGATCTCGTCCATTGGCGATGGGCGCGATGCCGCCGCCGCGATCAATCGCTACCTCGGTGGCGTGGATAAGCCCGCGGAGCCAGCAGAAGAAGTCGAACTACCCGACTACCGCCGTGGTATGGTGGATGACTACGAGTCGATTCCGCATCATAACATTCCTGGGTTGCCGTTGAAAGACCGTTTCAGCAACACTCGTGAGACAGAGTTGGGCTACTCGCCTGCCCAGGCCGTTGAGCAGGCCCGTCGCTGTCTCCAGTGCCAGTTAAATATCATGATTGACCCATCAATCTGTATTCTCTGTTCTGGCTGCGTCGATATCTGCCCATACGACTGTATCAGTATGGAAGGACTCTCACGCGTAGTCAAGGGTGATCCCATGCATATTGGCACCGAAGACTGGGTCGGTGGGGCCGATATGATTATCGACGAGGAGAAATGTATTCGTTGTGGCCTCTGCATCGTGCGCTGCCCCACGGATGCCATCTCCATGGTGCAGTTTGAGGTCTCCAGCCCGAACGACCGTTGGTCCGTCTCCAAGATTCCTATGCTCAACAGGTAGTAACAGCAACAAAAAGCATGGATGCATTCACTTGCACCCATGCTTTTTGTTGCCTTCTGTCTGCCTTTTGTCCTATTCACTTGCCCAAATCTACAAAGTTGACGATAATACATAAATGACAATTGTATAGTTATGTGTGTCTATCTAGATGAGTAAGTAAAGTGAACAAGTACATGAGCTATGTAAAGCGTTTAATTGCCTGTAGCATTGTTGTCATATGTCTGTTATTATTGGCTGCTTGTAGTGGTGCTCCTACTACGAATACTACCAGCACACCTACCGCTACCCCGACTCAGTTGGAGTTGAGTGCCAATCCAACCACAAGGGTGACTGGCACACCCACTACGCCGTCTACCGCTACTCCTGCCGTAGGGGCACCCACTTCAACGCCTGGGAGTGGCCCGCTGATCATCCTGACCCCCACACCTGTGTCAGGGGGTGGCGCAACCAGTCAATTGGTGACATTAGCAGATCGCACATTGACCATTACCAGTGTCAGCCAGCAGCAGGGCGGTAGTGCCAATACAATGGCTATCACGCTGGTAATGGCGGTACACAATACCGGGGCGAAATCTATCCAGAACCAGGCCAGCTTCTATAAGTTGGTCGGTGCCGAAGGAGATATCTTTGGGCTGCAATCGAGCGCGACAGCCAGTTTTTTTGGCACGATCCTGCCGCAGGGTTCGCTCAATGGCACAATTGTCTTCCAGGTGCCAACGGCAGCAGCAAATGGACTGCGTTTGCTCTTCCGCTCCGAAGTCGTGACAGAGACAGTGTTTGTGCCGTTAAAAATACAATGAGCTGCATCTTTACCATTGTTCAGCGTTGTACCAATTGGCGCATAAATTCCAGCACCACGCGATCTATATGAGCATCTTCAAACCAGCGTCCTTCCAGGTTTTCGCGACCGCTAAACTGGCGAAAGGCATCACGGGTGACATCGTCATAGGAACCGTTGATGGCTCCCTGGTAATCGCCGGTTGTGGTGAGCATTGTTTGGAGCTCGTGGGCAATTTCGTGGTCGATGGTGAGGATGTCAGCGGCATCTGGTGGGAAAAGGTATAGTTTGTGGAGTGCTAGAATGCGCTGGAGTTCCCCGATAGGCTGCGGGTGATCGTCAACACGCAAGTCGATGAAGCGGTCATTAAAACCGCCGTAACCGCCATGTTCGCGTACAACCAGTAGTGCGGCGGACTGTTGGCCCCGGCTATCGCCTCCGGCGGTTTGCCCTGCCGCGAGAGCCGTCACGAGCCGATCACATAAGCGACCAGTGGTTTGCTCGAAGGTGCGGGCCATGGCCAGTACAGTATCTTCGCCCACCAGGATATTGCCCTGGCAGGTGTAATCTGTTCCGCTATGACCACCCGCCCAGGGAAAACACTGATCGCCTGTATAGGTAGCAGGTGCGCCGTTTGCACACACAATACCTACCTGGCGACTGGCACGACCGTCATCCGCGCTCAGCAGTTGGGCCAGAGTTTCTTCTGCTGACAGCCCGTTAGCCAATAGCTCCAGACCGCGTGGGCCGTAACTGGTGTTGGCCCATGCCTGGGTGGCAATGGCTCCTATTCCAGCCCGCGCCCAAGGTACGACCGCGCCAACGGCGAGGAATTTTGATTGCACCGCAACGCCAAATTCGCCACTTTGAGGGTCGCGTGCGACTATAGAGAATGTCATTTCGGCCTCCATACTCAGTTCGGTTTGTGGTGCCATTATAGCACGCTCTACTGGAACTGAATCTACGTGTCCGAGGACTTGACATTTCCCAGCCTTTCACGCACAATGATAGCAAGTCTTCTACTTTCAATGTGCATAGGTACCGATCACATGGAAGAATTGTGAGATGAGAGATTTATGTTCTTAAAGAGCGTATATCTTTCATGGGAAGGCGAGTCCACCACCGATCAGGTTTATCCCTTACCATAGTTTCCGTGCATAGCCTAACGTTTTATTTTTAAGAAGAGACCAGGAAACTGGCTACTGTATGTTAAAACCACTGGAGAGGTGGCCGGTGGTGAAAATTGGTGAAGGGGTTTGCCGGGGTCTGTAAGGAGCAATCATGGTGCGACAGGACTGGTCAGACGACGACCTTGCCCAGCGGCTACGTGAACGCGATCCTGAGGCGTTAGAGACGCTCATCACTCGGTACTCTCGCGAAGTCTTTTATTTTATTCGGCTGGTGTTGGATGGTGTGGGTGTGGCCCAGGATGCTGAAGAGTGTGTGAATGACCTCTTTGTGGCCGTCTGGCAAGAGATTGAATCTTTTGACGCTGGGCGTGGCACGTTGCGTACCTGGCTCACGATGCGGGCGAAGTATATCGCATTAGATCGTCGTCGTCAGTTGTGTCGCCGTCAGACACATATTATGCAATCGGCGGATGAAAACCGTCAATGGGCATCAGACAGTGGTGGAGGGCGGAAAGTATACGGCTGGGGAGGGTACGACAGCGACAACCGGGTCGCCTTGCCTCCTCATCCAGAGTCCAGCATGGAACACCTGCTGGAACAAACAGAGAGGCGCGAAGAACTGCGCCTTGCCTTGGCGACGTTGCCTGAGCTTGACCGCTACCTGATCTATCAACGTTATTTTAAGTTCGCCAGCACCGAGGAACTGGCAGCGAAAACGGGCCTGACCCGTCATGCTGTAGATACGCGACTCTGGCGAGCGCGGAAAAGCTTACGCGAGGCGCTCAAGGAGCATTCTTATGAGTATGGGCGAATATGAGGAACAACTAAATTCCTGGGAGCATGATCCCCCGCCTCTTTCTGCACATAGTCAAGGCCTGCCTTCTGATTTTAGTGAAGAAGATATGGCCTTTGCTCAGGAATTGGATGCCGTTTTTTCATTGCACGATGAAGAGATACCTCCGTATTTTGTGCAGACGTTGCTCGCGACCGAGGAACCACGCTTTCAACCCGTGGAGTCCGGTTTTGAGCATAAAACGCGTGCTCGCGTCTTTCGCCGCCTCAAACTGCGCCGTCACCTCTTTCCCTGTGCATCTTCTTCGTTTTTTTCTGCTGGAAGAATGGTGCCTGGACGACGTTTCCTGGTGACAAGTGCAGCCCTTATTCTCTTTATGTTTTTGACGGTGATATACACCGCACCCTCCTTTGCCTCTGGGATGGAGATTATTCTGCGTGGCGCGAAGAGTGGCGTGTTGTTGGTCAAGGACTATCCTTCAGGCCTCCATCCCTCTCATACCCATGTAAATGCTATTCCCAGAGATCCAGATGCCTCGCCAGCATTGACTTTGCCGGAGGCGATCCACCGACTCCATGCCTGGAATCTGTACTGGCCTAAATCCATTCCTGATAACTATGTGCTCACCGATACCTACTTCTACCAAGAGCCGTATCAAAGTTGGGCCGATGGCCCGTTTATGGAACTGGATTTCGCGCTCCCAGGAAAAATAGCGCAAGGGACTGGCCAACTTGCTATCCGCGAATTTAAACTGAAACCCAATGTCAATGTCCTACAGGTGGTAAAGGATGGCGCAGCCCAGGCTATAAAAGTTGATGCCAATGGGCAGGCACAGGCTATCTACGTTGATGGTCAATGGATTATGCGCAGCAAAAATTTACCTGTCTGGATTTATGGGCAGCGCAGCGAACTGATTTATCAGAAGAATGGCATCGTCTTCTGGATTGTTGGGGACCAGCGCGATGGTATGAACCAAAATGAACTGTACAAGATAGCTACTTCGCTCGAGCCGTTCCATGTCAATCGCGTGGTACACATGAACAATGAAAGCGGTGCAGGTACTGTCACGATGATGAGTGGTGATGTCAATGACCCGTTTACCGGTGATGTGCTGGCGATTTATCTCGACGGCAGCGGGGTTGATCCCTATCTGAGCCTGGTCGGTACACCTCCACCTCCACCTACGGCGAGCCCAGGCCCCGGTATACACTCACGCTGATTTTGACGCATAAGCTCTCAGCAATCATTCACAGACCCTGGTACATAGTACCTAAACACTGGACATTCGCTTGGTCTATCTGGTATCTTTAAAGTAGTGGTGGACAACTGGTTCGGAGGAAATGCGAGAACCATTGCAACACACTTCTGAACCTGGAACTCATTTCAGCAGCGTGGCTGGGAAGACTGTCTTTCACGCTACCTCAAAGGAGAGGAAAAAGGATACTATGAAAAATCAACTGACACGGGAGCGAACCATGAAACCTCATGGTATTCCCCACCTGCGGCAATTTCGGCAACGCAAAGGCCTGAGCCTGGGACAACTGGCCGAAATGACTGGTCTGCGGCGTGACACGATCACCCACCTGGAAAATGGCAGCGAAGACCCACAACCATACCATGTGCGTGTATTGGCACGCGTCCTCGAAGTCCCCCAACTAGAACTTGTATCGTAATTGGATAGATATATCAACGAATGGGCGCGAATGTTCGCGCCCATTCGTTGTCTCTCACACTCTTCGCATGTTTATCCCTTGACACTTCAGCTTCTTTCTTTTATAATTGTTATTAATCGGTCAGTCAATTAAATACTGACAACAACGCCTGGAAAAGCTGGAGCAGTATGGAGAGAGAGAGAAAGGTGTCCCATGACTGAAGCCATTTCTGGAACTCGTGATGGGCAATTAGTCCCACAGGAAAAAAGTTCGCCAATAGTGGTGATCGAGCGACTCACCAAGCAGTTTGGCAAAGTGCGGGCGGTCGATAACTTGGATATGACCATTCGGATGGGTGAAACATATGGCTTAATCGGCTCAAACGGTTCTGGTAAAACAACGCTCATCCGTATGGTGGTCGGATTGGTGCGTCCAACCAGTGGTGATATACGTATTCTCGGCAACCTGATGCCCAGTGCTAAGGTGTTGCCCAACATTGGGTATATGACGCAACTCAGTGCCCTCTACCTCGATCTCACGGCACGCGAGAACCTGCAATTTTTCAGCAATATCTACGGTTTGCGTGGGAAAGAGCAACAGCGTCGTATCCGGGAAATGCTGGAACGGGTAGACCTGGTAGAGCGTGCCAACGATATTGTAGGAAATTTTAGCGGGGGCATGAAGCAGCGTCTCTCCTTGGCTTGTGCGCTTGTTCACAACCCCCGGCTGCTACTGCTTGACGAACCGACCGTTGGCGTTGACCCTGAACTGCGTCGTTCATTCTGGGACTATTTTGCCCAGTTGAATAAAGAGGGCGTTACCATCATCGTCTCTACCCATCACTTCGACGAGGCGTCCCGCTGTACTCGCTTAGGGTTGATGCGTTTGGGGAAGCTATTGGCGCACGAAGGAGGGGATACACCGCAAGAACTCTTGCGCCAGGCAGGCAAAGACAACATGGAAGATGCCTTTCTCCACTTCGCCAGTCACACGAAGATGCCGGAGGTGCAGCAATGAGTTTTACTCGTATTATGGCTCTCGCCAGCCGTATTATTCGCCAGGTGTTGCGTGACAAGCGCACCCTCGCGCTGATTTTTGTCGTGCCAATCCTGATTATGACCCTGCTCTACTTGGTGCTGACCAATACCAGCAGCGTTCATACGCTCGCGCTGGTGCGTCCCAATGGAACAGGCAGTGAGCGCGTGAATACGTTGCTGGACAGGCTTTTGCCGGGGAAAGATATCCTGAAAACCATCAACATTTCCTCCGATCAGGTGGACGCCACGCTCAAAAACGGTGCTGCGGACGCTGCCCTCATCTTCCCGGTAGATTTTACCCAACAGGTCTTCTCTAATCAAAATCCTGCTGTGCAGATAAAGCTAGAAGGCTCAGACCCCACCGTTGCCACTGCCATGAATACCCTTACTAACGGGTTGGTACATCAGCTTGGGCTAGCATTAGCCAGCATGAAAGCCCAGCAGGGACAAGGCGGGCAGATAACACCCCCACTCAATAGCACGATGCCGTTTACCGTGAATGCGCCGCAATACCTGCATGGTGGTGCGGACTATACCTTTAACGACTCGCTGGCACCCGTGTTTATCGGTATATTCTCTTTCTTTTTTGTCTTCCTGCTCACATCGGTCGCGTTTTTACGCGAGCGTTCACAGGGTACCATTGAGCGCGTGATGGTTTCGCCACTGACGCGTACAGAATTAGTGATAGGCTACATCTGTGGCTTTACCCTCTTCGCCCTGGTGCAATCGCTGGTGATCTTGCTCTTTGTCGTCTTCGCACTTCGAGTCCATTACAGTGGCAACCTGGCTTTAGTCTTCCTGGTCTCGGCCCTGCTCACCGTTGGGAGCGTCAATCTTGGTATCTTTCTCTCCACCTTTGCCCAGAACGAGTTCCAGATCGTGCAGTTCATTCCCCTGGTCTTTGGTATACAGGTCTTCTTATCGGGCATTTTCTGGCCGGTAGCCCAGTTGCCCACGTTGTTACAGCCCGTATCGTATATTCTGCCCTTGACATATGCCAATGACGCTTTGCGTGGCGTCATGCTCAAGAGTGATGGTATCGGCGAGATTGCCTGGCAGTTGACAGCCCTTGTCATCTTCGCGCTAGCTATGGTCGTACTCAGTGCGCTCACCATGCGCCGCCAGATAGCCTGAGACTGGAACATCTAGGATATTTCTTTACATAAAGCTGAGCGTGTGGATATCAAAGCTCTTGTCAAAGAGATGAAGCCGTTTTAAACTGCACAGAGCGAGCAATTGCGCGAATGTGCTGATCTGAACTCACAATAGAAATATCCTTCCCTAGCTCTTGTGCACGTTGCCTGAGCAGCCGCCAGGCGACATGGCTACGCAGACGAGTCTGCGGTGGAAAGACCAGCGCAACGTCGTGCGCGTGGGTGCGCCCCAGCCGTTCGCGAATCTCGGTAATATTCTCCTCTGGACTAATATACAAAACCTGCTCAGGTTGCTCCGGGTTGTTGTGCATAGATTCTTTGGATATTGCCATAGTTATGCCATTTGTATCTTTCTGGCCCACTTCGCGGGCGAGAAGAAGCGATCCCCTCTAGAAAGCCTCTTGGTACTAATACGTATCACTTCTGTCTATGTAAGACAAAAACGGTTATTCCTTATCAAAAGCGCGAAACGCGTCAACTAAGGCTCTGGCAGTGGGGCCATCAATGGCGTTGCGTACCTCTGGCCGATTGATGGTGACGATGAATATGGCATCGACTGTCCTCGTTATTACACGGGCGTTACTAATGTTCATATCTTTTTTCTTCTTTCACCTTGGTTTTTGTGAGCATTGCTAGTGCTCTGACACTCCAGAATGGCGTGCGTAGGGACAAGGGGCGGTGTGGGGTTGAGTGGGGGCCTTGTGCTTGTCCTCGGTGGGAGTGCAGAACCCCCGCCAGGACAGGCACAAGGCCCCCTCATCCGCGTCCCCACATCCCCCTGTCCCTACGCATGGTTGCTACCCGTCAATTGAAGATTGACCAGCTATCAGGGCTGGTTCAGATGGCCGATCAGTTTGGTAAATTGTGCCTGGGTGCGTGATAATGCTGGCAATGGTAAGGTGGCTTCGTTAGCTTGACTGGAAGGCGGCAATGTATCGGCCTGGGTGAGGAGTTGCCAGAGTTGTGTGTCGCGTTCCTCCGCTGAATACGTACCTTCGGGATTGTAGAGCATGCTGGTCGCTAAGCGCAACCGGAGAGCGGCTGGCTGCTCGCCAAAAACTACGCCCGGTAATGTGGCGATATCCCATTCGTCCAGCAGGTAGTGGGCCAACTCCTGGCTGGTAGTGATTCCTTTATCATTGAGTACTGCACGCCAGGGGGAGAAGTCGGGGTAGAGGTAAAAAGCTCCTGCTGGCCGGGGACAGGGAACGCCAAGATTAGTGAGTGTCGTGTAAAGTTGACCCGTTACATGAGCGTGGACGCGTGCTGAGCGTTGTACATACGTTGCTAGCTCCGCGTTGGGCGTGTAGGCGACAATGGCAGCCTCCTGTACAGGCGTGGTGGTAGCCGACCAGATTTCACTGGCGAGGGTACGCAACGCGGTGGCTGCCTGCTTTCCTGCCGGAGTGGGTGGGAGTGCCGCGTAGCCAAGTCGCCAGCCACCAGCGGAAAATGCTTTGGAGAGTCCCCCGGTGACAATGCAGCCTTCAGCATAGAAACGCGCTGGCGAAATATGTTCGCGCCAACCATGGGCCAGTTCCGCGTAAATCTCGTCGCTGATTACGGTAATGCCCTCGTTACGTGCCCACGCGGTAAAGGCTTCCACATCGGCCCTCTCAAACATACTGCCGGTGGGATTACTGGGCGAATTGACGATCAGAATACGTGGGTTTGCCCCCTCTTTGCGGGCTTCAGTCAGTGCCTCGGTCAGCACTTGTGGTGTCAGGCGATGGGAATCGCGTGGATCGGTCGCAACGTCGATTACGCGACGGCCAGCAAGTTGCGCCTGGGGAGCATAACTGACCCACGAGGGTACTGGTAAAAGCACATCTCCTTCCAGGACGTGCAGCAGCGCATAGAGTAGTGGTTTGCTACCAGGGGCAACGATGACATTGTCAGAGCTATAGTTCAACCCGCGTGTGCGCGACAGGTATTCCGCGATGGCTTGTCGCAATGCCGCTATGCCCACCACAGGTGCGTAGCCTGTATGGTTAGCGGCATCAGCCAGGGCGGACTGTAGCAAGGGGTGTAATGGAAAGGTGGCCTCGCCAAAACCGAGATGAATGGTGGCGCGACCGGCAGCACGACGTTGCGCCACCGCTTCATTCATGGCGAGTGTAGCGGATGGCGCGAATTGTTGTGTCATCGCTGCCAGACGTAATGGTGAAACTGAAGAGACCAATGGCGTCTCTGTTTGTTCATTAGTAGTATAGCGCGGTGGTTGCATGTTCATTGTTGTTTCCTCTATTTTTAAGCTGTAATCCTGCATGTATCAGATGTGTTAGATTTGCAAAAAGTCTTCGTCCAGTATCTGATCCAGCGTCGTGACCAGGAAATCCGCATTCTTGGCACTGAATACCAGTGGCGGCTTGATTTTCAGTACGTTGTGCAAAGGGCCATCGGTACTGAGCAAGATGCCGCGTTCCCTCATGCGGTTAGCAATGTACGTGGCCTGTGCCGCAGCGGGTTCCAAAGTCTCACGATCTTGTACTAGCTCGATACCGACAAAAAGTCCCAGTCCGCGTACATCGCCGATCAAAGCATGTCTATCCATCAAGCCATGTAGTCCTTGCAACAAATGGTCGCCAACATGGTGCGCGTGCGTCTGCAATTGTTCGTCGGCGATGACATCGAGTACGGCAAGGCCAATGGCGCAAGAAACGGGATTGCCGCCAAAAGTATTGAAATACTCCATACCGTTATTGAAGGAGGCCGCGATTTCAGGCGTTGTCACCACTGCCGCTAAGGGATGCCCATTGCCGATTGGTTTGCCCATCGTCACGATATCGGGTACGACACCTTGCGTCTCGAAGCCCCAGAAGTGTGTCCCGACACGCCCAAAGCCTACCTGAACTTCATCCGCGATGCAGACGCCACCAGCCTTGCGCACATGGCGATACACTTCCGTCAGATAACCATCGGGTAAGACAACCTGTCCGCCACAGCCCAGCAGCGATTCGCCAATGAAAGCGGCTATGGAAGCTGTAGCGCTGCGCTGCTGCATTTGCTGGATAACCTCCTCGACGTGAGCCGCATACTTCTGCGCGGCCAGCGGATCGGTGCTTTTATAAGAGCCGCGATACACATCTGGCATAGGAACAATATGGACATATGGTGGTGCGCCACTGCCACCTGGCCCATTACATTTGTACGGGCTAATCTCGATGAGGGCGGTCGTGTTGCCGTGATAGGCGGCATCAATAACAATAATGTCTTTCTGATGGGTATGCGTGCGAGCTAAACGCAAGGCTAATTCGTTGGCTTCGCTGCCGGAACAGACAAAGTAACAGACGCTCAATGGCGCGGGCAGCTTGGCGCAAAGCCGCTCGGCATACTCTACCAGGTAATCATGCAGGTAGCGCGTATTGGTATTGAGTACCGCCATTTGCTCTTGACCAGCACGCACCACGCGAGGATGGCAGTGTCCAACATGACTCACGTTGTTGACGGCGTCGAGATAGGCTTGCCCGTTCTCGTCATAGAGGTATTGCCCTGCACCGCGTACAAACTTGAGTGGCTGTCGATACGCAATGCTCAAAGATGGGCCGATATGCTCCGCCCGTTTCTCGCGTACCTCTCTAAAAGAAAGTTCATTGGCAGGAAAACGTGTCGCTGGCATGCCCACGATCAGGTTAGGATCGGGACTCAGGCTTAACCAGATAGCACGCTGGCTGGGGCGTGCCACGCCGGGGAAATTGCCCACGTTGTCGAGCAGGTCGGTAATAATCTGAAAGTGAAGATGCGGTGGCCACCCTCCATTCACCAGATGGTTGCCAATGTTGCAGAAAGGCGTGCCTTGCTCGATAGGTTTGCCCTCGTAGAGTCCAGCGAGCGAGTCAACGCTCAAATGGCCATATAAGGTATAGAATGTGAGCGGTTGTTCTGTAGTAGTGCTATGTTGCAGGATAATGGTGGGGCCAAAGTCGAGCGGTGCCGCGTTATTATGAAAACTGTGTACAATGCCGTCCAGCGGTGCCAATACAGGCGCACCCGCTTCCATGAAAATGTCCAGGCCAATATGGACCGTGCGCCATTCGGCTCCATCGTTGCCAGCAACCTTGTACTGATCGCTAGTGTAGATCAGGCGTGTTTCGTTGTATCTGCCGATGCCAACGCTGCTGTGTGCGGCCCTCATGCGTCCAAAAATATGGTGGTTGAACTCGTCGATGTCAGAATAATCGATCAGGTTGCTCAGTTCGCGACTGCCAACGCTCAGGTCAAAGACGACGGTATTGACGGTGTGCAGGTCGGGTTCAACGACGCGTCCAAATGTGTGCGCGTTGCTTTGCAACCACCTTACCAGCGCGTCAGTGTTGGGACACGGCGGCAACTGGCAGGCGTGGCGAAAGCTGTAATGGGCAAAGCGGGGATGGATAGCAACAAGTTGTGCAAGCAAGGTCCAGGCGGGTTGTTCGCTGATCGTCAGATAGGCATTGTGCGGCTCGATCTGTTGCTGATAAGCCGAGTTGACCACACTTACGCAGAGGCGCATGCACAGCAAGGGATAGAGCACGCTCAGTTCGGATTCCGTCAGAGGGAACGCCTCGTGATAGCCAGCGACAACCGCCGTTGCCGCCGCGAGTGGATCGGCCTTGCCCAGCATGGCGTAGGCCGCGGCAATGGCGAGTTCGCAGATAGTGCAGGTTTGCACCATGTCACCAAAATCAATCACGCTGATGACACGACTATGCTCGCCTGTGCTTGTGACGCCGATCAGGACATTGTAATCGTTGGCATCGTTGTGAATGATGCTGGTGCGCAGGGTGGGTAAAATCGGCAGGACGTGTGTCTCGAAATAGGCAAGAAAGTGTTCGACGATGGCCCGTTTTTGCGGGTCTGTGATGTAGTGCAGGTAGCCACGAATCCATTCCGCCTGCCGCACATCCCACTTCAAGCTACGCTGTGCCGCGGGGTGCGTGAAATCTTGCAGTCCACGATCAAAACGACCCAGCATGGTGCCGAGGCTAGAGAGCAGTTCAGGTGTATGGGGCTGAGTTTCCGCCAGGAGCCTGCCGGGGATGTAGGTGAGCAAGCGGACAAAATGCTCTGTGCCATCAGGTGCGGAGACCGTTGCGATGTTTTCGCCTGTAACGGTGTTACACACCTGTGGTAGCAGGAGCGCAGGGTCGTGCGCGGCCAGATGCGCGAGAGCCTCGTTTTGTAGTGCGAGCATCTCTTTTTGCTCGTCGGCATGCGCAATCTTCAAGACGAATGCCGCTCCCGTAGTGCTTTGCAGGTAGAAATTATAATCGCGCTCC
Organism: Ktedonobacteraceae bacterium; assembly: GCA_051004815.1. Classification (GTDB taxonomy): domain Bacteria; phylum Chloroflexota; class Ktedonobacteria; order Ktedonobacterales; family Ktedonobacteraceae; genus JBBQXY01. The sequence goes on along the minus strand of JBPCJY010000231.1, from coordinate 6,877 downwards.
CCTGGTAAAGAGTGGGCTTCTGCATGAAGGCCATACGGCGAGGACGCGATATGGGTGGCATCGTCGCCAGTGAAAAGCGGTATGTGAGAAGTTTGGTGATTGACGCTCAACGTGTGTACTCCCTCAGACCAGGACAGTGCTTGCTATTTGTTAGGCATGCGATTATAGACCGCGAGCCAATTCGTGGCGATCTCGATCTGCGCCTGTTTAAGGTCAATGGCACCACTGCATACCTGGGCATGCAGGTAATTTTCGACCTTGTCTTTTTCATGAAAGCCCGGTTTGGGGCTGGCAAGCTCAGGCCACAGATTCGCGATGTCGTTGGAGCCTCCGAGCTCCAATGATACAAGGTGATCGACCTCGTATTGACCGGTGCCATGGCTGGTGATACCGTACTCAGCGTAGACCTGATTCTTCTCGCTATCTGGTACGTTGCGTACCGAGCGGGAGTAGCCAGACTTACAAATGGCATCTTTGGTGCCAGTCGCCAGAAGCGCACCAGGCGTACAAGCAGTATCCGCCAGACCACCATGGGCTGCGCAACCCGATGTTTTGCTCTGCACACCCCAGTTCGGAGTACCACCAGTGCTAGTGCCAGGAGTGGACGTTGACGGTGTTGAAACGGTTATATTACATCCGCTGAGCATTAGCAATAAAAGTGGCATCATCATCAACACAAATTTTTTCATAGCTCTACTCCTTCTGTGTGCTATTGGCATTGAATCGGCCCCTACACTGGATTGTGGTAAACCGCCTACTCCGATTGCAAGACGAGCCAGGTCGTGTCAAAACGTGGGGCTTGCAGGTCGGCTGCTTGTATCCAATAGTAGAGCATGCCAGTGTTACCCCACTGCATACCTGCATGTTCATCGGAGTCCACTTGTAGGAGCAGTTGCCACTCCAATGCACCTTTGGAGAGCTCGGCAGCGCGTGGGTCATTCATATCTGTCACGCCGTGACTGACAAGCTGGCATTGCAAGTGCATATCATCCTGGATGGTATCGGGGTTGCCCAACAGGCGGTGATGAATGGCGGCATGATCGGCTGCACTGGGGAACGTCGCAAGCAAATCTTCATACTTCTTTTGCTCGTCCTCTGTCCAGTCACAGTCGGGTATCTCAAGCTTTGGCTGCTGTGATAAGGTAATTTCGCTCACAAAGCTGAGGGCGCAAGGCTGAAATCGGCTCTCCGCTGGCAGCGTTGCAGGTGCTGCTGCCCGTTGCAGTGATGGCTGTTCGCTCTGTACATAGAAGACACGCCATCCGCCCCGATCAGCCGGATCGGCTCCATAGGTTTGCTGCTGTGCATCATAGAAAAACCAGAGCATCCCACTTTGGGGTAGCTGATGGTTGATGTCATAGGGATGCACATCGGCGAGGCGAAGTTGCGCGATAAAAGATTGCGGCAACCCCTTCAATTCTGGCCAGCTTACACCTGTCGGTAGATCAGGAGTTCCGCCCAACTTGGATGCTCCCATTTGCAGGGTAGACTCAGCAACGGGAGACGCGCTCAGTCGAATTGATGGTCGCGCCAATCTATCAATGTCTTTGGCCAGGCGAGAAATTCCTGTCGCGACGAAGGTCGCCTGGACACCTGCTTTGTCCATAAAATCCTCTCTCCGTGATACGTATTTGATTATTGTTTGTAAATCGTATCACAAAAAAAGGTTACATGTCCTCTGCAATAAGCTTGTGGCGCATGGCGAAGCGCACCAGATGAGTAATATCTTGCAAGTCGAGCTTCTCCATTACATTGGCGCGATGAGACTGCACTGTCTTGATGCTCAAGACCAACTGATCAGCGATTTCCTGATTGGTGCGTCCCTCAGCAACTAGCCGCAACACCTCCATTTCGTGCGGGGTGAGAACATGCAATTCCTGTGCGAGTTTCGCGGTTTGGGGTAGCTCTCTGTCCTGCTCTTTGACTGGAGGTATGGCGGATTGCGCTACAAAGGCATGCACCAACGCCTTCGCTAAGCCAGGATAGAGAAATGCGCCGCCATGCGCGACGGCTTTAATCGCCATGTGGAGTTCGGTGGGAGCCGCTTTTTTCACGATATAGCCAGCTGCCCCTACGCGGAGTGCCTGGAGAAAATACTCCTCGCTTTCATGCATTGTGAGTATGAGCACTTGCGTGGCGGGTTGTTGGGCGCGGATGCGCTGACAGGCTTCTAATCCATCCATGCCTGGCATACTGATATCCATCACTACCACGTCTGGCTGGCTTGACAGGGAAAGCTCTATCGCTTCTCGACCGGTGCGAGCCTCGCCAACGACCTGCATCTCTGGCTGCATACTCAATAAGAGTTTGAGACCCTGGCGTAAGATATCGTGATCGTCGGCAAGCAGTACACGAATCAGAGAGGTAGCCTCGATAGGAACATTAGTATCAGACATTGGCAACCTCTCTTTTGGTCACGTTCAATAGTAGCGGCAAGCGAGCCTGCACCGTTGTCCCCTGGCCAAGCTCTGCTTGAATATGCACGGTGCCACCAACCTGAGCCGCCCGCTCATTCATACCAAAGATACCCAATCCTGGCGGGCGTTTTGTTGTGTCAAATCCGCTTCCATCGTCGCGCACGGTCAGGCAAATACTATCATGCTCTTGTTTGAGCGAGAGCCACGCATGTTGTGCATGGGCGTGGCGGGCGATATTGGTGAGGCTCTCTTGCGCGATCCGAAATATGATGGTGCCATAAAGGGTGGTATCAATGCCTTGCTGATAAAACATATGAAGCGTATGCTCTACCTCTTCGAGGGAAAGTTCAACGCTTAAGCGCAAGCGTTGGCGAGCATCCTCGGCAAGCCAGCGCAAGGCAGCGTGCAGACCCAGGTCATCAAGCACGCTGGGGCGCAGTTGTTGGGCTAACGTGCGGATATTGTCCAGCGTGTGCTGTGCGATCCCCGTCAAGCCAGTAAGCCCTCCTTCAAGTTGGGTGCGTGCCTCTTGTGAGATGGACGTGTTGGGGAGAGCAGTGAGTTGTTGTCCCATAATCTCAAGATAGACGAGCAGGGCTGTGAGGTTCTGGCTGCTTTCATCATGCAGTTCGAGAGCCAGGCGACGGCGTTCCTCTTCTTGCGCCTGGAGAATGAGCGTGGTCTGTTCGCGTTTGGCGGCTGCCAGCCGATCAAGCATACCGTTGAAGGACTGGGCAAGTTCGCTGATCTCCAAATCTGAAGGTATAATGGTGGCCCGCTCATGGGTTTTGCCCGCGCTAATCTCGCGGATGGTGGCGAGCAGGAGAAAAAGTGGACGGAAACTTGCTCGCAAAATGAGTATATTGACGAACAGACCTAGCAGTGTTGCCAGGACAATAAAACTCGTATCGATGAGGTAATGATGAGCTTCAATATTGTGGCTTGTGATCCACAGACCGGCCAGTGCCTCACCAATGAGCATGATGCTGTTGGCCAGGATAACTTTTTCAAACAGCGAGAGTTGCACTCGTCGCCATGCTACAGCAGGGGAACGGGAGGGCTTACCCATGAGAAACTTACCTTAATTCGGGCGCAATGAATGTGCGCCCTGACATCAGCTTTCATTCGTTACACTATGTATTTTATTTTATCTTCATTCATGAGGAAAAGACAGTGCTTTGCAGTAAGCATATCTGCTGCAAAGCACTGTCTTTTCCTCATGTATCCGTCTGTGGCAACGCAACGAAGGGAATGATCTTTCATTGCACTTGCAGGAGTAGTGTCTGTTGGAGCGGGTCAAAACCTGTGGCATGTGCTTGGAACGTGATCGCCCAGGGACCCGCCATGGAGAGGCGAAATTGTGCGAGGTAGTTTCCTTGCCCCAGGTAGCGCACACTCCTCTGGTTGGTAGACATGGGCATATTGGTCATTTCGGCTCGCACATCAATGTGTGCCGCGTCAAGAGGCAGACCCTGCTCATCGGTCAGATGCAATTCGACAGCGGTGATGTTATTTGCTTTTGATTGTTGCTGTGCAAGCTGGATGTGCAGCAGTGCTGGAACATGTTCCTGGATAGTGGCCGCGAAGGTCAGTGTAGTGATGCAACAAACGGCCAATAGTAGCCAGAAAAAAGGTCGGATACGCACGGGTCTACCTCTCTTCTTTTTAGCGGCCCGTACGTGGTCGCGAAGGCGGAGTTTCCTCTTGTTCTTGCGCACGCACCGCTTGCCGCATGCTGCTGATAGTTGGGCGTTTGGCTCTACTGGTGCCAAACGCCATGCCACCGCCAAGGCCAACAACGAGTGCAAGAATCCCAACGATTATAGGTACCCAAAGGGGGATGCCATTTGTTCCACTCGTTGTGGCGGATGGAGTGCTATTACCGGCGGGTGTTGTCGTCGTGGTACTGGCTTTGACGGTAAAGACGAATGCGCCCTGGTCGGGGTCGCCATCAGCGGCGGAGACGGTGATCCAGCGCACAACATAGATGCCATTGCCGCTCGGTTTGATGGTGATGGACATTTCCTTCGGGCTGGAGAGTGGAATGGTGGCATCGCCTGTACTAATCAAGTCTCCGTTCGGGGCATAGACAAAGATATTGCTCAGTTTAGGGTCTGGATTGATATTCTCCGCGCACTCGACAGTTACCTTGTCCGGTGCCGAGGCGATAGTAGAGCCAATTGCTGGCGTCGCGGTCAACACTTTAGCATGGGCCGTGTGGGCAAATGTTGTTCCCACCGTGACAAATAAGAGGCCCACGCCGCATAGCATGGCGATGATGAGACGACCAAAATGGAGTATGCGCATAAGTTGCTGCTACCTTTCTTTATTGGGCATGTTATATCTAGCATATGGCATGTCTGCCGTGCTGTCTATCAGGATGAATCCCTATTTTTTACCTTAAGGTGGTCTTTCCCTCTGTACTTTTATCTCCTGTCGTGGGTTTGTCTAGCATTTGTACCCCAACGTCTGTTATACTACCAGCAAGATAGATGAGAGAGCTTTGCTCGAATTGGAGGTTTCATGTCAACACATGAAGATCGCATAGCTTCATTAGAACAAAAGGTTACTGATATAGAGCTAGAACGTCTCTATGAACGAAGACAGGCGGCAGAACATACTCCTGCTGAATACGCGTATGATGCCAAACAGGTAAATTACCGCCTTACCATGCTTCTTGGCGTTGCCAGCGGTCAAGAGCACGATATCAAAGAAATAAAAAAAGATCTAAGCAGTGTCAAAGAGGATGTGAGCACCCTTAAAGAGGATGTAAACACGCTCAAGGTGGATGTGAGCACGCTCAAAGGAGATGTAAACACGCTCAAGGTGGATGTAAACACGCTCAAAGGGGATGTGAGTACGCTCAAAGGAGATGTGAGCGTTATCAAAGGGCTACTCACTCAAATTCTTGTCCGCCTTCCAGAGAAACCTTAACCTATTTTTCTCACTTGCAATTGATTTATAGACACTACCATAAAAAGCTCACTCAATGGGCTTTTTATGGTAGTGTCTAGTTTTACAATTCAGAGGGACAATTGAGAGTCAACTGTGCTGAAAGTCACTTAATGCATGCTGAGGTCTACGGCCACGGCATCACGAAGTCGGGCGGGGATGCGCTCGTCTGGTTTTTGGGTCCTCACGCCGATCACGAGCAGGTAGAGGACCATCGATATCTCCGCGATTGCTGATGGGATGGTGACAAAGGCATGAATCTCTTTGCCAAAGTCTGGGACCAGGAACGCCGCGAGCAAATCTACCAGGTAACAGGCACCCCCCACAATGAGCAGGACGCCCAACGCCTTGGGAAACAAGCCTGCTGATTTGTAGGCGAGATACCCCAGCGGCACCAGCCACAGGCCAAAGAAGATCTGCGCGATGAAGATCCCATAGTGCTGAGTGTCGAGCAAGAGCAGCACCAGGGCATTCGACCCCGCGGTACTGAAGGCGGTCAGGTTGACTGCACCGGTTGCGACCCGCAAGCCCTCAAACTCGAAGACCGTGTTGAGGCAGACGATGCTAGCTCCGATTGCGACGAGGACGACCATTGCCCTCGCCACGCTCTTGTGTACATGCTTGAGCAGCAGGTAGAGGGTCAATCCGAGGAAGACCCAGACGGTCGCCTGGAACAGGTCGGCGACGACGCCCATACGCACAAGTCCGGAGTTTGCGAGCAGGTTACTCGCCGTAGTCGCCGCGTTGCCGGCAACATACATCTTGGGTTCCACAAATCCTTCGGCAAAGCCGCCGAAGATGCCGACCAGCAGGTAGAGGACGCCAGCGATTCTCGCGATGCGTTTGGGTGAGGTGGTCATCTTTGTCTCCTTCTCATTGCTATGTGTTTTCGTTTGTGTCATGACTGTTCTCCTTCTTCTTGTTGGAAAATTTGATAAACTGCTAAACAATTGCTTTTACCCAAAACCAATGGTTCATGAGCAATCCTGAAAGCCAATCGAAGCAGCTGGCCTCACTTCACTGCTTGACATCCGACGCATCTGCGTGGCCGGGTTTCACGCGACTGACCGAGAGCAATGGCATTCCTACATCACGCACCTTTTTTAGTAATCCATGTAGCGCGGCCTGATCGACTACCAAGCCGGTTAACAGCGTCTCGCTGTTGTCTTCCAGCGTGATGCTCAGGCCCTCAAACCAGTCTGCCCACTCGCGACCCAGATGGCCCCTGATTCTGATCTGATAGACCATCGGTTCACTTGGATCAATTTCTGAGTTGATTTCGTTTGACATGATCCTGTCTCTCTTGTGGCTGGTCATCTCCGTCTGTACCATTTGCTTGATCTACAAGGGGTCACAGTAATATTCGGGGGAAAACATACGCTAAGGCATGGTTCAAAGCAAGCGTGAACCAATGTGACAATTGACGAGAAAGTTGACAAAAAGAAACCCTGAGAGGTACGGTGAACATAACAAAAGATCACCCATCTCAGGGAGGAAACATGAATCAT
>JBPCJY010000230.1:0-23935 GCA_051004815.1 Ktedonobacteraceae bacterium | reverse complement strand
TTGGCAGTGCGTTGGTTTTGCTATCCTGAGCTTCGCGAGGGCCTTCTTCCGGGCGACCCCGACCTCCTTCGCGCCGCTCAGGATGACCGCCTTGCCCCTTCCTTCCCAAAAGCCCTCCCCGTGAAAGGACCGCAAGGGTCGCCCTGGTCGTTTATCTAAAGAAGTAAGCATATTTGGAAGTGTGGCGCGTGGGCGTGATACAATATCCATAGATCATTGTTGAGCAAGGACCAGGGATAGGTTTTTGTGAGATTGCTCGCACCCCTACGTGAATGACTGTCTCTTCCAACTTCCTACTCCCGCGGATACCGTGGACATTTTTAATTGTTTCTTCTAGCGGGCGGACAAAGATGTGCGCCCCTACGGGAGAGGAATGTATGAGTTATATCCCCAATACGCCGGAAGACCAGAAGGCTATGCTGGCCCGCCTGGAACTTCCCTCACTGGAGGCGTTACTCGCGCCTGTGCCAGAAAATGTGCGTCTACGACGCCCCTTGAATGTGCCACCAGCCCTCTCTGAACCAGACCTCAAACGGGTACTCTACAGGATGGCTGCGAAAAATAAAAACCTGGATGACACAATCTCTTTCCTGGGTGCAGGTACCTATGACCACGCCCTACCGAGCGTAGTGCCACATCTACAGCGGCGTTCCGAGTTTGTCACTTCCTATACACCTTATCAGCCAGAAGTCAGCCAGGGCATGTTGCAAGCGATCTACGAGTTCCAGACCATGGTCTGCCAGATCACAGGTTTGGATATCGCCAATGCCTCGCTCTATGATGGAGCCACCGCCGTCATTGAGGCTGTTTTGCTCGCGCTAGGCCCCGGTGGGCGCGGCGAAGTGGTCATTTCGCAAGGCGTTGACCCGCAATATCGCCGCGTCTTGCATACGTACGCGCACGCAAGAGGTTTCCAGGTGCAAGAAGTTCCGCTGCGCGACGGCGTCACCTCAAGCGAGGATTTGAACGAGGCGGTGAGCCAGAATACTGCGGCGGTCGTTATTCAGCAGCCCAATTTCTTTGGCGGCATTGAAGACATGAACGCGCTTGAACCCATTATCCACAAAGGGAAGGCTCTTTTCGTTGCCAACATCACGGAACCCGCTTCCCTTGGTATCCTGGCCGCTCCCGGCGATTACGGAGCCGATATTGCCGTGGGTGAGCTGATGAGTTTTGGCAATACCATGAGCTATGGTGGCCCTGCCCTGGGTTTTATGGCGGCAAAGCAGAAGTTTATGCGCCTCTTGCCGGGTAGACTGGTGGGGCAGACGGTTGAAGAGGCTGGCGAAAAGCAGACCGGTTACGTGCTGACCTTGCAGACCCGCGAACAGCATATCCGTCGTGAACGCGCCACGTCCAATATCTGCACGAACCAATCGCTGCTGGCGGTCGGTGCCACTATCTATATGGCAGCCATCGGTAAACAGGGCTTTCGCGAACTGGGCGAGCTTTGTCTGCAAAAGGCACACTATGCTTTCCGACAAATTATCGCTCTGACGGGCTACGAGGCCGTCTTCAACACTCCCTTCTTTGATGAGTTTGTGATCAAAGCTCCCGTTGCAACACAAAAGTTACAAGAGCAATTTCAGCAAGCAGATATCATCGGCGGCTATGACCTGAGCCTGGATTATCCTGAGTTGGAGCGTTGTCTGCTCTTCTGTGTCACCGAAACCCGTACAAAAGAGGATATCGACCACCTGGTCGCTGTGTTAAAGGAGGTGCAGGCATGAGCGTCGAGAAATTGATTTTTGAAAAAGGTGCTCCTGGTCGGCGCGTAGACACTATGGCGGCGATGGATGTACCCACCGAGCCGATGGAGAGTTTGGTACCCGCCAACATGTTGCGCAAAGAACCGGCCCCGCTGCCAGAAGTCAGCGAGATGGAGGTAGTGCGACACTATACCCATCTTTCGCAGCGCAACTTTGGGGTAGATACAGGCTTCTATCCCCTCGGCTCCTGCACGATGAAATATAATCCCAAGCTCAACGAGGATATGGCCGTCTTACCGGGCTTTGCCCATGTGCATCCGCTACAGCCGGAATATAGTATCCAGGGCGTTATCCAACTCGTCTATGAGCTGGAACAGTACCTGGCCGAGATATCGGGCATGACGCGTGTCACCTTGCAGCCATCCGCCGGAGCGCACGGTGAGCTAACGGGCTTGATGCTGATTAAAGCTCATCACGAGAGTCAGGGTCAGGGACATCGCAACCTCGTGCTGATACCAGATAATGCCCACGGCACCAATCCCGCCAGTGCCACGCTGGCCGACTACAAAGCGGTCGAGGTCAAAAGTGATCCGCAAACGGGCGGCATCGATATGGAGCACCTGAAAGCCTTATTGGACTCCAATGCCGCCAATATTGCCGCGATCATGATGACGAATCCCAATACGTTAGGGCTGTTCGATAGCAATATCGCGGAAATAGCCACGCTGGTTCACGAGGCGGGCGGACAACTCTACTACGATGGCGCGAACGCCAATGCGGTGCTTGGTATCACACGGCCAGGGGATATGGGCTTTGACGTGGTGCATTTCAATCTGCATAAGACGTGCAGCACTCCGCATGGCGGCGGTGGGCCAGGAGCCGGTCCTATCGGCGTCAAAGAGCATCTTGTACCTTTCTTGCCCGGCCCATTGCCTGGGAAAGGCGAGCAGGGCTACTACTGGCAAGACCCAGGTCCGCAGTCCATTGGGAAGGTGCGTGCGAATAAGGGTAACTTCGGTGTACTGGTACGAGCCTATGCCTACATTCGCAGCTATGGCCCGGATGGTTTGTTGCATGTCGCGCAAAGTGCCATTCTCAACGCGAACTACCTCAAGCACGAGCTATCGTCAGATTACGAGATCGCCTATCCGCAGACGTGCCAGCACGAGTTCATCGCCACAGCGGAGCGGCAGAAGGAAGAGAGTGGCGTCACGGCCCTGGACATTGCCAAACGCCTGCTCGACTTTGGTATGTACGCGCCCACGGTCTACTTCCCCTTGATCGTCCACGAGGCGATGATGATCGAGCCAACCGAGACGGAGACCCGCGAGACGCTGGACTACTTCGTAGAGGTCATGAAGCAGATTGCCGAGGAGTCGCGCACCAATCCAGAGATCGTCAAGACGGCTCCGCATACGACGCCTGTTGGTCGCCTGGACCAGGCCCTGGCTGCTCGCAAGCCGAATCTAAGGTGGAGAGCAGGGCAAGAAGTGACGCATTAGAGGGCATTAAGGAAGAAGGGAACATCTCTTATGGGATGCCCCCTTCTTTCGTTAATGCGTTCTCAAGTGTTGGATTGGCTTATGCTTTCTTCCTCCAAAGAAAGGGTATCCAGATCTTCAGGTTGTTCCCATATGCCATCTGCTAAGGACGTTTCTTCTACGCCCTTCCATAAGGTATGAGGGTGTGGTGCATCATAGTAGAAATCAGCGGGCGCATCACTATCTGTTTGCTGATGTAGTGTAGAAACCTTATCAGTAGTATTTCCCATAGCGGTGCGAGTTTGTCCTCCATTGCTGGGCAGAGGTGGGCCTTCAATACCGTTCCAAAGCGTTCCTGGACGGGCTAGCTTGTAGTAATACGCGGCCTCATCATCATCTTTGGTGGAAGATGCCTCAGCCTTAGTGCTATTCGCGAGTGCAAAACGTCCTATTGCACCCTCTAAATATTCTTTGGAAATCTCTATACAAGCCCAGCGGCGTTTCAGACGTTCAGATACTTCACCTGTTACGCAACTGCCAGCAAAGGGATCAATGACAAAGTCCCCTGGATCAGTGAGCATCCGAATAAAATATTCAGGAATATCTGAAGGATAACGTGCCGGGTGTGCCTCAATACCTCGTTCTCGACAGTAACGCAAATAAAAACTATTGCTTTCTGTATTTGCTGAAGCGATAAGGTTAGGGGGAATGGCTGCTCCATTATCTATTGCGAACTTCTTGCTGATATCGTGACCAGAAGGGCGTTTCTTGGCATGATAACCGTTTTTGAGAAGATCTTGCATACTCGTACTATATGGTTGCAATACACGTTTATTAGATGCCCTTGGCCAAGGAGAAGGAGATAACCACCAGATACAGTTGATAGCATCTTTAACCCTGATTCGTCGTACTGTGACCCATTCAGCAGGTGTTGGCAATTTTGATGGGTTCCACCAATAGAACTCTTGTGCAAGGTGAAAACCAAATTCTTCACAGAGCATAATGAGCAGCTTGAAATGATAAAGGCTTCTAGTAGGTTGACCGGGAACCCACGCGCCCCCTATATCGATGACCAAGCTACCATTTTCTTTTAAACTTCGCTTAAAAGCAGTCGCAAAGGGCCTGAACCAATCGAGATACTCATCAGCATCGGCATTGCCATAGCGTTTTTTCCTCACTAGACCGAAAGGCGGACTGGTCATTATCAGGTCAGCAGAATGTTCTGCTATTCCTTCGGAGAGAACATCTAATGAATCGCCTAAATATATCTGTCCATGATGAGTTTTATAGAAAGAATAAGGATCGTTCATTCAAACGCTTTCCAATCTCCTGCATATTGCATAGCAATATCTAGAAGATGAGTTAAATCAATATAAGGGAAATTTGAACGAATAAGCTATTTGTCTTTGTATTCTCCAATGGGGGCGATAATGTGGAAGGCGGGGCAAGAGGTGATGCATTAAAAAGCAGAGACAAAAATATGAGGGACTTTCCCGCGGGAAAGTCCCTCATATTTTTGTCTCTGCTTTTTTACTTGACATTCTATTCACGCCTACGAGGATTATTCGCATCTCGTGGAATAGTACGTACTAGTAAGGCGGCTTTTCGATAGATATCTGCTTTGTCGCCGCCCTTGCGTATACCTACAGCCACGACAACAACAATTACTTGCTCTTTTTGTACCTCATAAATAACGCGAAACCGTTGATTTGCGGCTCGTATGCTTCGTAAGCCTACAAGCTCATTTTTCAACGGTTTGCCCTGTTCGTCTGGATCGTTTTCCAGTTCTTTTATCCGGTCGAAAATTTTCTGACGAATGCGACTATCGGTAATGTCCTTTAGTTGCTGTAAAGCCTCTTTACTCATCCGAACTACATACTTCATTCCAATCCTAGCACCTGCCGGGCTTCATCAAGTGAAACAGTGTCACCACGCTGTATAGCTTCCATACTTTCGCGAATGGTTTCCATAAGCTCAGCATCTTGCAGGATTTCAATGGTTTCTTGCATTGCTTCCATCTCCTGCTTCATGCTCTCCATTTGCTCGCGCATGCGATTGTAGCCATCATACGACACAATAATGGCAATTGGATTGCCGCGCCGTGTAACTGCCACCTTCTTGTCCCCATCTAATAGCTCTGGCAGGTGCATTATCTCCTCTCTCAATGTAGTAATTGGTATTGATGTGATGCTTGTGCTCATGACGTTTTCCCTCATTCGGGCTCCTTTTCTTCTTCCTTTCCGTGAGTAGTGTTTCACGTACATCTAAGTGTACACATAAACGTACATTTTGTCAATAGCTAGCGTTCAGTCTGTGCAAATCGTGGGCAATGGTGAAGCCCTGCGCTTTACCACGTATGCTACAATAAGGTGTAAAAAACGCTACAAAGAGGGCTTTATGGAATATGCTATCCTGGGTGGTGGGGCTTTGGGCTTGATGGCCGCGTACCGGTTGGCGCAAGCTGGTCATGCGGTAATGGTTTTTGAGCAGGAGAAGATTGCTGGCGGTCTCGCCGCCGGTTTTCGCGTGGGTGATGATGCCGAGTCGTGGCTGGAGAAGTTTTATCATCATCTGTTTCGTACCGATAAAACCGCTATTAGTACGATCAAAGAGCTGGGGCTGGGCGACTACTTGACATGGTCGCATCCACGCACAGTGACGCTGACAGGTGGGGAGATTCACCAACTGGACTCGCCCCTTAACCTGTTGCTCTTTCCACCATTGCGCTTCGATGAACGTCTGCGCGTCTTCGCCGTGCTGGCTTTCTTAAAGTTGGTCAATTCCGCTCCGCTTGAGGGGAAGACCGCCGATGCCTGGCTGCGCCGTTGGATGGGCAAGCGGCCCTATGCCATGTTGTTCGAGACGCTTTTTGTCGGGAAATTCGGTGCTCTGCGCGAGCAAATCGCTATGCCCTGGTTCTGGGCACGCGTGCATGACCGCACTACGTATCTGGGATATTTACGCGGCGGCTTCCAGAAACTCTATGAACGATTGGTTGAGCGTATCAGCGAGATGGGCGGCAAAGTGTTGCTCGGTACTCGCGTGGAGAAGGTGGAGCAACTGGCAGATGAGCGGTGGCAGGTACAGACCAGCTCAGGGACATGGACAGTAGACCGCGTCATCTCAACATTGCCAACGCGCCTGACCTGTCGGCTCATCCCTGCTCTACCCGTGGACTATCGTGAACAGTACGATTGGGGCCAAGCCTATGGAGCGCAATGCCTGATCCTTGCCCTGGATCGTCAGCTTACCGATAGTTACTGGGTCAACATTTGCGATGAAGGCTATCCTTTCACGGGCGTGTTTGAACATACCAACTTCCGCCCCGCCGCCGAGTATGGTGGGCGGCATCTCGTCTACCTCGGCAACTATCGCCCCATGAACGATCCCCTTTTCAAAATGAGCAAAGAAGCAATCCTTGACGAATTCTTGCCGCATTTACAGCGGATTCGACCCGACTTTGACCGCTCGTGGGTGCAGGAAAGCTGGCTATTCTCGGCACCGTTTGCTCAACCCATCGTCACCACGGAATACCCGCAGCACATTCCCCCTCTGCACACGCCGCTTAAAGGCTTGTGGGTAGCGAACATGTTCCAGGTTTATCCGCATGACCGTGGCCAGAACTACTCGTTCGCGCTGGCGAACCAGCTTGTCCGCGAGCTTGAGAAGCAAGCTCAAACTCCCACACAAAAAAATTTATAGGGAAATTATTTATTAGGAGGGCAATCATGCCGACACGAGAAGCTATCCTGAATACGCTAGCGGAGGAGCGGGAGAAACTACTCGCTCGCTTTAAACAATTTACGCCGCGAGAACTCGAAACGCCCTGTACCGAGAGCGAAGTTCCCGGTGGAGCACAATGGCGCCCCAAAGATCATCTCGCGCACCTCACGCTCATTGAGAAGGCTTTCCAGGGGATGGTCCGTCGCACGTTGAAAGGCTTCGCCGATCCAGTTGGTTTTAGCCGCACCGGTGCGACGAATCGTGAAGAGATACGGGCCTGGATACACCGCAATAACCAGACCTATATCGAGGCCCACCATGACGATAGCATGGAAACGCTCCTCACTGAGCTTGCCAATACTCGAAAAGATACCCTGATTGTGCTTGAGCAGCTAACCGACGAACAACTCTTGCTGCCCATCTCTGGCGCACTATGGGCAGATGGTTCCATTGGTGGTGTTCTCATGACCAACGCGCAGCATGAAAATCAGCATCTGGGCTGGATCGAGGAAGGGTTACGTGGCTAGCGCGGCTACCATGCTCTGTGCGATGCGCAGTTCATCACGATTGATGGTATGGCCCATGCGTGGATACAATCGCATCGTCACGTCTCCACCCATGCGTTGCAAAACTTCCGCCGATTGCTCTACTCGTTGCTTGGGAATGTGGAAATCGATATCACTACAGCCAAGGAAGATAGGTGTGCCAGCGAGTGAGCCAGAGTAGTTGCGCGGCATACCATCGGGACCAATCAGCCCACCGCTCAGACCGATGACGCCTCCATAGCGGCGTGCATGACGAGCAACAAACTCTAGCGAAAGGCACGCGCCTTGCGAAAAGCCCAATAGAATGGTGCGTTCCGCCGTGATGCCAGTCGCCTCCACCTGTGTCAGCAACGCGGCGATAACCGCGAGGCCAGAACTCAGTCCCGGCTCGTTACTGACAATGGGCGCGAGGAAGCTATTCGGGTACCACTCACTTTGAGCGGCTTGCGGCGCGAGATAGACGAATTTGCACCCTGTCTGGGGGACAGGTAATGGCTGGAGTTCGGCGGATAGGCCCAGAATATCTTCTGCTGATGCTCCTCGACCATGGATCATAATCATTGCCGCCGTTGCCTTGTCCAGTGCTACTCCTGTCGTCAGTACAGGCTGGCCCTGGTGTGGCGTATTGCTACTCATGTGTACTCTCCGCTGCACGCCACTCAGGCGTGGTAATGGGTTTGAGTTTACGTTCAATGGAACCACGATTTTCTTCCAGCCATGGTGGTAGTTGCAAGCTCTTGCCCAGATTCGCCTCCGTTTCATCGACGGCGAAGCCTGGCCCCGCCGTTGCCAGTTCGACAATGTGTCCATCGGGATCATTGGTGTAAATGCTTTTGAAGTAGACGCGATCCAACACCGGCGTGACGCGCAGTCCCGCGTGTAGCAGTTTCTCGCGCCACAGTAATTGCTCCTCTTCAGTGGCGACGGCAAAGGCATAATGGTGGGTTTGTCCGGCCCCCATCTGCATACGGGGTGATTTGAGTGGGTCGCGCCCAAAGTAGGTAATCAGTGTGCCAGGACGACCATCGCCCACACCCCAATACCAGTGTGGTGATTGCGGATCATCAAAATTGGAGGTCATCTTCACGCGCCGCAATCCCAGCAAATCGCCAAAGAAGGCATGCGTGCGCTGAATGTCGCGCCCAATGGCGGTAATGTGATGCATGCCGTGGCTCAAGGCCATATCCGCCGTAATCATAGGTACCGGCTCAGGCCACATCTCCGCTTGAATGCGCTCCTCGTCGCGATTATTGACGAGCATCTGCGCCGGTGGGGCGCGGAACTCGCTGCCGATAGACTCTGGTGCCTCGTCAATAGTCCAGCCGGGGCCGAGTGTAGCGATTTCCAGGATGGTGCCATCGGGATCGTTGAAGTAGATCGACTTGAAATAGTGCCGGTCGAGTGGCCCATCTACAGAGAGGCCACGGTCAACCAGCCGCCGTTTCCATTTCAGTAGCGCGTCGTAATCGTGTACCTGCAAGGCGTAATGGTGCGTGCCACCGATACCGGGATGGCCTTTAGCCGCGCCTGGCCACTCGAAGAAGGTGATAACTGAACCGGGATGCCCTGCTGCATCGCCAAAGTAGAGGTGATAGCTCCCAGGATCATCAAAGTTCACCGTCTTTTTAATAAAGCGCAGACCCAGCACCTGCGTATAAAAGTCAACCGTGCGCTGCGCGTCCGCACATATAATTGAAATATGGTGCAGTCCTTGAATGTTCATCTCTGACGACATCTTTTGCCTTCTCCTTGAAGAAATCTTCCACATTGTGATAGGTGTTGGGCTTTGCAATACAATGCTCTCTTCCACATAGAATATCATATCCCAATACTATTGGCCTACAGCAGCAAATCCGGCAACATTTGCGTGGCTGAGCCGCCGCAGGCGACGAGGAGGCTTAAATAGTTATGATTACTCAACCAATCTATTGTAAAAACCACTATTTCTCAACTCAAACAGAACGTCGTTATCACCCGTAACCAAGCATACTCTGTGTAGCAAGCTAACGGTGAATGATTTATCGGTCATTCCGTTTCATGAAATATGCTCTAACGGCCCAAGGAGAACATTGAGTATGCAATATACGTACGCATTCGGTGTAAATACTTCTCTTGCTCGAATACGATCCGCTCGAGTGCTACGCCAAGCTCTCTTCCGCGTGATAGTCGGGACTGCCATCGCCTTGGTGGCTTTGCTTTCACCTGTGTCCATAGCTTCCATGGCCGCTGCATCCACGTATATGCATTCTCCGATCAACAAGGGTGTCGTTGGTGCAACCAATAGTAGTCCTCAAGTACAGGCTGTGTATGGCACCAATGGCAGCTTTACGACGCCTGGAACAGGAGCGTGTACGGCTACGTCTTTCACAGAGAGCACCGGGGTTGCCCTTGATAGCAGCGGTGGGCTTTATATAGCAGATACCTATGCCAATCGGGTCTTGCACTTCCTTGCGGGCAGTACCACCCCTGACCGGGTCTATGGACAGCCCGACTTCACCCACTGTAGTAGTAATCGGGGGGGTAGTCCGAGTGCGACCACACTGAATGGGCCATGGGGAGTGGCAGTCGCCAAGAATGGTGGGCTTTATGTGGCAGACCGTATGAACAATCGCGTGTTGTACTATCCGGCAGGCAGTACAAAAGCGACACGGGTCTATGGACAAAGAGGCAGCTTTACCAGCAATAAGCCCAATAATGGAGGGGTCAGTGCCACCAGTCTCTATCAGCCACTTGAATTGACCCTCAATGCGAGCAATACGCTGTGCGTCTCCGACTTTGTCAACCAGCGTGTGTTGTGCTACCGGCAGGGTAGCACAAGAGCGACACAAGTCTATGGGCAAGGGAACAGTTTCACCAGCAACACCGCTAATCTTGGGGGAGTGACTGCCAACAGCCTCTGGGGTCCCGATGGCGTACGTTTCGATAGCAGTGCTAATCTCTATGTGTCAGACACATACAACAACCGTGTGCTCTACTATCCAGCAGGAAGCAGTACAGTAGCGACACGGGTGTATGGGCAAGGGAACAGCTTCACCAGCAATACCGCCAATAATATGGGCGTGAGTGCTACCAGCCTGTATTATCCTTTCGGACTAGCTCTCGATAGGAGCAATAATCTCTATGTCACTGATACAGTTAACAATCGCGTGCTCTACTACCCGGCAGGAGGCAGTACAACGGCCATACAGGTGTATGGGCAAGGAGGCAGTTTCACCAGTAACACAGTCAATAATGGGGGTCTGAATGCACTCAGTCTACATAACCCTGTAGATCTCGCTATTGACAATAATGGCTATATCTATGTGTCCGATGCGGGGAGCGGACGGGTACTCGAATACCAGCCTGTCGTGCCGCGGAGTTGCGGGATTACGCAAACGGTTGGTGGAATCTATCAGTACGCGCCCCTCGTTGTTGATCCGCGTACGGGGTACCTCCATCCTCTCGGCGAGAGCTGTACTGTAGACCTGCGTGGCTACAATCTGTCAGGATTGGAGTTTGGCTACGGAACACAAAGTTACGGACCCTATATTGTCAGTGATACACAACTCGCGCTCTTGACGAGTGGCACAACGATGAACCTGGTGCGTGTACCCTACAACGTTGGTTGGTGGCTCAGTGACGTGTATATACCATTGGCGAATATGCATTATCGCGCCTGGATGGATAGCGTGGTGCAGATGATTAAACGTCATGGAGCCTACGTGGAGTTGAGCCGTGTGAACGACTTTTCCGCACTGCCCTGTCCCAATGCAACAAATACCTGCCCATCGCAGGCTGATCCCAGTTACCCCAGTTGGAATGCAGCCATTGGAGCCGATATCACCCATACCAATCAATTCTGGCAAAGTATTGTACCAACTTACGCAAACGATTCGGCGGTAATCTACAACTCGTGGAATGAATTTGCCTTGACAGATTCTTCCTTATGGCGACAGAATGTGAACACCCTCATCACGACCATCCAGTCAACAGCCCACGCGGTCGCTCCGACGCTGCCTCCAGCAGTCGTAGTGGTGAGTGATCGAAGCTACGCGGGAAGTTTCGATGAAATTGTCGGCGGCTCTGTAGCGGACTTAACGCAACCCAACTTGATCTACGACTTCCATCAATACGATGGCTTCTCTGGCACACATAATGGGATTGGCTGTCAAGAGCCTTTAAGTTCGTTCTTCAATACCCTTTTAGGAGCATGGCCCGTGTATGCCGATCAGCAAATTGGGTTTGTCCAGTCGCACGGTCACGCCGCGATGATTGGGGAATGGGGCGGTTGCTATGACACGGATGATCCAAATGGTGCTGCGATTCTCTACCATAGTCGTCTCACCAGCTATGCACGCGCCCATCATATCGGGTTGGCCTATTACGATAGCTTTGTTGGTCTGCTGACCTGGGATGCGAGTGGGTTTACCGGTTTCAATGACAATGGCCTCAAAGTGCAACAAGCCTACAACTATAGCGACTTGTAGTGCATAGAGTAAGAAATCTGCGATTTATCGCGACGATGACGTTCTTTCATCATGACAGAATTATCCTTTATTTTTTGTAAGGAGGTCATCGTGCGTTATAAACTCGCATTCTTTTCTGGACTCCTCGGACTCTTACTCCTCGGCAGTTTCTTTCTGCCGGGCCGCTTCACGACAGCAGCCAAAGCTGAGGGGCTTTACACCTCAACGAATGTTGGTAGTTTACCCCCGCTGATCAGCATCAGCCATGTATTGGGCAGCGACCAGGCGAACCGCACTCTGCGAATGAGTGCCAATCTGGCAATGCGCAACCAGGCGCAACTGGATGCCTTGCTGCATGACCTGTATGATCCCACTTCCGTAAGCTATCATCAATTCCTCACGGTAGCACAGTTTGCCGCACAGTTTGGGCCAACGGTAGAGCAGCAGCAGACGGTCGAGAACTATTTGACGCAGCAAGGATTTACCATTACGCAGACCTATCCGAATCGTATGCTGATTGATTTCAGTGGGTCGGAAGCTCTGGCGGAACGCACCTTTGGGGTCACGATCAATAAGTATCAAAGCCCCCTGGGTCGCAATTTCTTTGCCAATGCCAATGTGCCGACGTTGCCAGCCTATATAGCGGCATTTGTCACCTCTATTGGTGGGCTGGACAATGCCAACCAGTTCTATCATCCGCCAATCGCCTCGCAGTATAGTGCCACCTCGACAGGCTCCAAAGCGGCGAGTAGTTGCCCCGCTCCTGGCGCGGGTGGTGGGAGCACGGTCGCCTATATTCCCAGCCAGCTTGCCACAGCCTATAACTATGATGGATTGCATAGTGCCGGTCTGCAAGGTGCAGGACAAACCGTCGGCGTCTTCGAGCTTGACGGCTACTCACAGAGTGATGTGCAGACATACACCCAATGTTTCGGCGGTGGCAGTGTGCCTGTCTCGAATGTGCTGGTGGATGGCTTCAACGGCCAGCCAGGGGCGGGAGCGGTCGAGGTCGAACTGGATATGGAAGTCATCATGAGCATGGCTCCCAAGCTGTCGAAGTTGATCGTCTACGAGGCACCCAACACGACGCAGGGTTACAACGACGAGTTTGCGCGTATCGTCAGCGACCGCACGCCCGTCATCAGCGTCAGTTGGGGCGATTGCGAAACCACCACTGGTCAGCAAGAGGCACAACAAGAGAACAAATACTTCCAAGAGGCGGCTGCCCAGGGCCAGTCCATCCTCGTGGCCTCCGGCGATAGCGGCAGTGAAACCTGCTTTCAGCAAACGTATAACCCCGCGTTAGTAGCGGATGATCCAGCGACACAGCCATATGTGACTGCCGTTGGTGGTACCACCCTCAGCGTCAATAGCAACAACAGCTATCAGTCTGAGCATGTCTGGAACAGTGGTTTCTTTGGTGGCGCGGGCGGCGGTGGTATCAGCCAGTTCTGGAAGCAACCGAGTTGGCAGACGGGACCGGGTACGCAAAATTCCTACTCTAATGGCATGCGCGAGACGCCCGATGTCTCGCTGGATGCCGACCCCGCTTCGGGTTATCCGATCTACTGCACCGCTGGTTCTTCGTGCAGTGGTGGGCTTGGTGGTGTCGGTGGCTGGCTCACCATTGGTGGCACTTCCGCGGCGGCTCCCATGTGGGCGGCCATGGTTGGTCTGACCAATGAAGAGGCGGCACAACACGGTAAAGGGCCGGTGGGCTTCCTGAATCCGTTGCTTTACAAAATTGCCAGTGGTAGTCACTACACGAGCGATTTCCACGATATCACGCCGCCCAGCAACCCCAGTACGCCCTCGAACAATGACGAATTAGGCTTCAATGGCGGCGCATACCCCGTCACGAATGGCTATGATATAGCGACAGGTTGGGGCAGCTTCAACGCCGCGAAGCTGGCCGCGGATATGGTGGCTGGGACGTAATATATCACTATTGGTTTGCAAACAGCACGGTTCAGAATGGCTATCAACCATTCTGAACCGTGCTGTTTGCAAACTAAAAGACTCACTCAATGGAACTGTACTGTAGGCAGATGAGGTCCTATGTATCCAATAATCAGTTTTCTCTCTTCGGACAATGGATAGAAATACAAACGCCATGCTCCTGGAGTGAGCCGCACATGCCAACGAAACACGCGGAATGTGCCATCATGGCAACGAAACGTTCGCTCGTCGCCAAACATTTCTATCGTTGTTTCGCTCTCATTAGTTACTTTGCTCAACATCTTATTATGATCAAACGGCCCTTCATGCCAAACCTTGCAGAAACTCTCAAGCTCATATAACCTCTTCATAATCGGCATCAAGAGCAAGTTGCCACGAGACAGAGCTTGCATCTGTTCCCCCACCTTTTCACAGAAATACAAACTGGGAAACAGCTCTTCTTTACGTTCCCAGATTGTCATCCCATCACGAACTGATAGTTGATCGTCTTTGCGCTGACGTTCGTTAATCCAGTGAAGGTGTTCTTGTATATGACCACTAGAACTCGCGTGAGCAATCTCTTCAGTCGTATCAGTCATTTCCTCATGTTCATCAATCTGAACTATTCTGATTTGTAAGTGGCTATCATACCATCTTGGCTCTGATCTCAAACTTATAGCAAGTGCTTCGAGCCAATATGCCACCCCAAGCCCAATCGCTTGCTCTTCACTATGGAAGAAATCGGATAGACCAATGCTACGCAGAATATCTGGCTCGGCAACATCTTCCAGGAAAGGCGATTTCGTCACAAGTGTCCTAAAAAAGCGTTGCAATTCGCGATCTACGTTACTATCGTTGCGCCAACGAGCTATAGGATAGTCGGGGGCTAACTCTTCGGAATCGAGGTTGCTAAGAGTACGGATTGTTCTTTTCACCCCATGCTTGGTTGCAACAACTACTGTTAGTATGAGATCAGACATCCTTTGACGGGCTACGTGAACATCAGTGGCAGGAGAACGCAATGACAACTCATTTAATACCATTTCCAGGTCCATATCCTACATATCCCCAGGCATCAATAATGCCTCTAAACTCTTATCCCATTCGTCAAAAAAGCCATCAGGCCACTGATCAATGCGTCCATTTCTATCAATGCGTGGCGATACAACATAAGATTGTCCATCCTGTTTACGACGTTGTAAGAAATGCAGCCGCACCTCTTCGGAAGGAACTTTGGCACCGTGAACAGCAAGGCGAATACCATTCAAAACATGATCACTATGCGTCTCTATCACGACTTGTATACCACAAGCGGCTGCTCGTGCTAATAGCTCCCCCATTTGAGCTTGTCCACGCGGGTGCAAGTGTGCTTCAGGATTCTCTATCAATAATAAGGAGCCAGGGGCAGAAGAAAGTACAGCCACAAGAATTGGTAATGCATAAGTGATGCCGAAACCAACATTCGTCGCACGATACGTATTACTCTCCTGATTCCCAATGACAAAGGAGTATTGTAAGCTGATTGTATCGGTGTCCAAATTTGGTGTAAGGGTAATACGAGTACCTGGGCTTACTTCACCGAGCCAGGCTTCTACCTGATCTTTCAAGGCCAATGATACAGCCTCTGGATGGCTCAAAACATCGCTTATAATGTTTTCATTGCGAAAAGTATCCAAAAATTGTGCTGTATATTCACCGGCAGAACCAAGTTGCCTACTCTGGCGCACGAGAAAATCCGATGTTTCAAAGAAACGGCGTGGACCAAGACGTTCTGCCTGAAGATAATGGAAGTTACCCTCAAAGAGGCTAGACCTATAGATAGTATTAGGATTATGAATACTATCCAAAACCGCAGGGTCTCTTGGGGCGAGACCTAGAACATCAGCTTCCCTATCATAATTGAAACGCCACGTTCCTTTAGTAGTCCCGTCACCCAGCGCGAGGTCAAAACCAATCATATCTTCTTTTGCGCTTTCAAACAGGGCATCCTTCGCGGTACCTATATGTACTAAATCACCGTTGAGTGCTAAACCAGTTGCTCGTAACAGATTCTGTTGATACGATTGACGCAAGAGAAGTAGGGCTTGTAGCACAGAAGATTTTCCGGTGCCATTTAAACCCGATAATAACGTGAGGTTATTAAACTCAAGAGTCTGATCCTCGAAACACTTGTAGTTTCGTAAACGAAGTGTGCGAATCATGCCATCTTTGGCATCTTGTAAGCGTATCATAGCAACACATCCTTGATAAGCTGCTCAATTGCTTCAAAGCGCAAGCGCACTTTTTTAGGATCACCAGTTGCCAAAGAAATGGCCTCATTGAACTTTCGGGTAGGGTCATTCATTAAGGCAATGAATTTTTCCCTCAATAGAGCCTTTCTCTGCTTTAGCACCTGAATCTGTTCATCACTTAACTGGCTAAGATTGACAGACCAGCTCTCAAACAAAGGTTTGTTAATTGGTTGTCTGGATGCTCCTTCTGAGTAGCGTTTGCGGAAAGCATCAGCCCCAAAAAGGTTCCTGGCGATAATCATAGTTCGCTCAAACTGATGTCGTAAATGCTCACGCTCATGAACGGACATTTTGTTAATATCTGCCATCGCTTTATTCAGAAAGCTATCAAAATCCTTCGTGAATGTCGTATAAGGTGCAATCGTAAACGCAAGATACCTGAGTACGCACTCTCGATCAGCCATGCGATCATCACGAATACCATTGTCTACTGCTCTCTTAAAATCACTTGATTCAGCTAGTTGCGCTAGCAATTTTGTCGCTTCTCCTTGATTAAGCGCATGGCGAATCTCTTGCGTCGAGAGAGGCAAACCTCCTGTATTGATGCGTTTAAAAATATTAAACTTTACTCCATCGGGTGTCCCCTTTTCTATGAGGTAGACAGTAACCTGAGTTTCAGCAATGCGACGTTGATAATTGCGCGGCAATTCGTCATAAGTTTTTCCATTAAGATGGGTGAGGAATTCCAATCCTCGTAGTCTAAGGTCTTTTTCAATCATAAACCTTTTTAGTGTCGTTAGTCTTTGCAGACCATCCACTACTAACCACTTCTCATCATTGGTCGCGTCCATATAAAAGGCGGGTAGAGGGATGCGAATAAGCATAGATTCGATTAATCGACTTTGAGCCTCATCTTTCCATATTCCGCCTTTACGCTGAAATCCCGGAGCGAGGTCCAATTCCTGATACTCAATGCGTAAGCGTAATAAATCGATAGTCATTGGTCTCGTATCTACGCGAATCAAGACCGGATCAAATGGCTCAGTAATTTTTTCTTCGCTACTGGTATCTTCAACTTCCACACCTGTCCCATTGTCAACGATGACCGTCTCATCAAGAGAATACCCATCAAGTTCTTGCATATTCGTCACCATTGGTACTCCTGTCGTTGCGACCTGCTACATAATGCTTATATCATGTTTACTTGTCGTCATTATAAGGTGTAAGCTCTTATAGGACAAGTATTGAGCGACAAGGGAGTGTATGAAATAATGATTGTTACCTTGCCTGATTGCCTATTAGTATTTCATTACCCGGTTGCTAGTTGCGTGTGAAGCGGATAAACGGTATACTCCAGGTATGCAAATGAGGATTCTAAGCATAGTTCCGCTATTGCTACCTTGAAAAAGAACAATACGCATAGATATGCCGCTTGTGTAGGCGGCTTCGGAGAGTATGGCTATGAATGTTATCGTACAGCTTCACTTCTTTAATTTGTACCTGATATTGGCCGCGGGTCTGGTGGCGGGCGTTTGGGGGCTTATCCTTTTCTTTACGAAGCGGTCCATGAACCGCCCCTGGCAGATTGCCCTGATTGTCGCCGCCGCCGCGGGCGTGCTACAAGGTATCCTCGGCGTCATCCTGGTATTGATGGGCAAGCAGCCGGATGGTGGTACTAGCCTGTATTATTTACACTATGTCTATGGCGGCATCGTCGTCTTAGCACTGCCTGTGGCGATCACGTATGCCACCAATGGCAAAAATCCACGCCGCGATATCTTGATTTTTAGTCTCGCGGCTTTAGTGCTATTCGCGGCCGGCTTTCGTGGTTGGATGACTGGGCCTGGCTATTGGCCATCCTGGTTGCCATCGTAGTACACACAAACACGATGTGGGGAGATTGATGAGAGCTTCTTTTATTCATATAGCTGATACGCACCTCGGCTATGAGCAATATGGCGTGCGTGAGCGGTTCAACGATTTTAGCCGAGCCTTCTGGGATATCATGCGTGAGGCGGAGCAACGGCCCGTCGATTTTGTGGTTATCGCGGGCGATCTGTTTAATAAACGCGCCATCGATGCCCAGACACTGCTTCATGCCATTGAAGGTCTCAAAGGACTTAAAGAGAAGGGCATTCCCGTCATAGCCATTGAGGGGAACCATGACCGCAGCTATTATCGCGATGGCATTTCCTGGTTACAATTTTTGTGTCACCAGGGCTATTTGATGTTGCTGCAACCGACGATGCACGACGGTGCGCCCGTGTTTAGCACATGGCGTGCCGATACGATGCAGGGTTCGCATGTCGATCTGCTGGGCGGGCGTTTGCGCGTCTATGGTTTGCCCTGGCAGGGTGCGGCCACCAACCGCACAATGGAGGGATTGGCTCAAACATTAGAGGCCACCCGTGAGCAGGAAGTGACCGATGGCATTGAGTATCGCTTGCTGATGATGCATACCGGCGTTGAGGGCATCGTGCCTCGCGTGCAAGGTTTGCCAGCGATGGCACAGTTTCAGCCGCTACACCAATACGTGGACTACCTGGCGTTGGGGCATGTGCATAAGCCGTATGAATTTGATGGTTGGATGTATAATCCAGGCTCGACTGAGACCTGCGGCGCGGAAGAAGCGGCCTGGGAGGATCGCGGCTACTATTTCGTCGAGATCGACACCGACGAGCCTGAACGCATCGTTGACCCGTATAGTAAAGCGCGTTGCCATCGCGCTACCCATCTGGTCAGCCAGCGTCGCCCTTTTATTCGCCACGAAGTCCGTGTTGATGGGTTGAATGAGCCGGACGCGCTCTATGCTCGCATTGAAGACTACTGCCGACGTGAGGGGCCAAAACACAGCGATGATCGCTTGCGTCCGCTTGTGCAAATACACCTGATCGGAACGCTGAGTTTTGACGCGGGTTCCCTTGACCTGAGTCGTATGGAAGAGATGGTTAAGAGCTATTTCCAGCCGCTCTATGTGCGTGTTGACAACAATACCAACGATCAGGATTATATCCCCGAAGGCGGCGAAATCGATGGGCGCGACCGTTCGGCCTGGCACGAGTTGGAACGTCGCATCTTCGAGGAACTGGTCAGCCGCGATAACCGCTATCTCCCCGCCAAGGAACAGTGGAGCGTGGTGCTGGCTGACCTGAAACAGATGGCCTTGCAAAAAGATGATCCCGCGCTGATTGCACAGTTTTTGCGCGATAAACGCGCCGAATTATTGGGCTTGTCTTAAAGGAGCTTTATGCAAACACACGCTGGCACGCCTTCCACCGCTATCGCGCAACACATACCCTGGTGGCAAGATGTGAGTCCCGCCGTTCGCGCTGAACTGACATTGTCGGATATCAAGGATTTGCCAGCACAAACCATTGACGTGGTGGTGATTGGTGGAGGGGTGGCTGGTCTCAGCGCGGCTTTGAGCGCGAGCCAGGCGGGTGCGAAGGTGCTGCTGCTGGAACGCGAAAATATGCTGGGGTACGGCGCGACCGGGCGGAACGCGGGTATTTTGAGTGCTGGCATCAATATGCACTTGACCGACCTTGAGGCCAATGGGCCAGAGGCGGCCTTCTGGCCGATTACTACACGTCTGCTACTAGCATTGGTGGAGGAAGCCGCCCAACCTGATGCGTTGTTGTCTGCCCACCTGACCGGGGCGATCAGCTTAGCGGAAAGTAAACATGCTGCCCAGAAATTAGCCAGAGAAGCTCGCGCTCGTGTGGCTGCCGGTCTACGAGCCGAGATGTGGACACCGACTCAGGTTGCGGAGGCTACCAATGGATGTCTCAATACCCAAACGATTGTCCAGGCTTTGTGGTTGCCCGACGAGGGACGTCTACAACCCCTGACATTGTTAGCACACCTGGCAAGACAGGCGCG
Source organism: Ktedonobacteraceae bacterium (assembly GCA_051004815.1). Classification (GTDB taxonomy): domain Bacteria; phylum Chloroflexota; class Ktedonobacteria; order Ktedonobacterales; family Ktedonobacteraceae; genus JBBQXY01. The sequence goes on along the minus strand of JBPCJY010000230.1, from coordinate 3,981 downwards.
AACTGCTGGTGTTGTGCTGGCGGGACTGGCTCAGGTAGACCTGTACCAGGTGATCCGTGGCTGCGCTACCAACCACCACTGGCAACTTGTCCTCTCCAATGGTATCATCATTGGTGCGCGTGGGCTGATCCGCGCCGTTGGGCCAACGACACAGCCAAATGCACGTATCTACGCGCTCGCGTTTGCTGATGATCTCCCTGACACCTTTCCTTTGTTCTGGGACGCCGCGCCTTACACCTATGCTGACTTTCGTCCTGGCAATGGTCGTCTGACCGTCAGTGGTGGTCGTTATGGCAAAGCTGGCGTTACACGCCACGATGCCTCTTACCACAAACGCCTGGCCGACGCGGCCCGTCATTGGTTGCCAGAATTAGCCGAGCAGGAACCGACTTATACCTGGGCCGTTGATCTAGCAGTCGCGGCAGACATGGTGCCAACTCTGCGCGATATGGGAGATGAGGCCCCTGGCTTTGCCATCGAAGGATTAGGCTCACTCGGTGTACTACCAGGAACCGTGCTCGGTCAACAAGCCGGCAAAGAGCTGGTGGCGCGGCTGTAGAGCTTGTATTTGTTCCTCCTCACTCATTGTTGGGTCACTGTGATGGTATAAGAACCGGTGTTATCGCTAGTCATAGAATCACAGACGCCAAAAGTTAAAGTTCCTCCTGGCGCAGTTATAGTGAAGGAGTAGCTATGGGAAGATTGGTAAGCGGGTATAGTTGCAAAATCGTCAACGGGCTTATCATCAATGTAGAGCACCCAACAAGAAGAGTGCTTGGGAGTAACAGCATTGCCATTGTTATCTGTGTAAAGGTAAAGTGCATCACTATACTGGGTCTGCGAGGCTTGTCCTACACCGCTGACCGCGATACTTACTGTTCCACTGTATGAGTGGGTGGTGGTCACGGCATATGGGCCATAGATAAAATCAGCTGCCACAGTTTCAGGAGTGGGAGTGGGAGAGGGGTCAGGCGTTGGGTCAGCTGTCGGATCGGCAGTGGGATCAGCTGTGGCTGTGGCCGTAGCTGTATTGGTAGGAGTAGCGGTTACTCCTTGAGCGGTAGTGGCGGTTACTCCTGGCGTCTGTTTAGGGGTAGTGGTTGAAACACGCGTAAATGCGGTGTGGTTTGGTGTACCTGTTGCAATGGGCGATACTCCAGAAGGTGTGTTTCCGCCTTGGGTTATGCCGGTAGTTGGTACATTCAGACTAAGTCCAGGAGTGGTAGTTGTGGGCTTAGGAGGAAAGGCAAAGAAAAATGCACCCAGCAAGCTGGCGACAACAAGCAAAGCGGCAACGGCGATCAGCAGCCAGTAGCGTCTCCCTTTATATGGCTTTACCGGGTAAGAAGCGGGTGTCATACCGTAAGCGTTGATTGTGCCTGCCGCGGGCCACGCTGCCGCAAAGGGTGTGTTTTGCCATGTCGGGGGCAACGTATTCATGGATGGCAGAAGGGTAGCGTTTTCTCCGGTAGGTTGCATCGTGCCTGTCCCTGGGGGTAGCGGAGTGACCGGGGCTTGTGAATATAAGCTCTGGCTATGTACTGATGTTGTACTCGAAAATGCGGAATATACAGGAGGAAGTGGAGTTTCAGGTACTTGCTGATAGGGAGCTACCTGTGAGTCTCCGCCAACGGAATGTTGCTGAGAAAGATACTTGTCTGCATTTTGTTCCGTACTTAACTGAAAAGTGCTAAAAGCGTCAGCGGGATTAGCGACCGCTCTATGTGAGAGAGATACAGTGGGTAGCGTAGAGATAGGTGGCTGTGCTTGCGCATTCACGGGAGTATGCAAGGCAATAATGAAAGCATTGATATCAACGTGGCGAGCATGGCGTTGTTTCGCCATAGCCTTGAGAATGGCGTGTTCAATGTGAATGGGAAGGGTGGGATTGAGTTGGGTTGGTGGTAGCGGCGACTTTTCCATATGCTGGAAGCCTATAGAAAAGAAGTCGATGGCGTTGAAGGGAAGCTGTCCGGTGAAAAGTTCGTAGGCAATACAGCCCAATCCATACTGGTCGCTCTCCTTAGAAATTGTACTCTTAAACTGTTCTGGTGCCATGTACGCGGGTGTGCCAACAACGTTTACATATTTGATGCTGGTCGTTGACAAAGTGGTGGCAATGCCAAAATCGGCGAGGAGAGCCTCTCTCTCAACGTTAAAGAGGATATTCTCAGGCTTGAGATCGCGATGGATGATATTTTGCTGATGGGCATAGGAAAGGGCTTGCCCAATTTGAGTAAGGACGTTTAAGGCGATATCGGTGGGTACAGGGTGGGGAGCATACTCTTTGATCAGGTTGCGCAGGGAGCCGTGAGGCGCATACTCGGCGACGATGTAAGGAAAGCCTTCGTGGATGCCGACATCAAAGATATGTAAAATGTTGGGATGCTTTAAGCGTTCAAGGAGGCGAGCCTCCTGGAGAAACCGTTCGCGTTCTTCCAACTCACCTAGATGAGCATGGAGTAGTTTGATAGCGACAGTGCGTTCAGTGAGAATAGAATGTGTGCCTTGATAGACTTTACCGAATCCCCCACTACCGATTTCGGTTGTAACATGATAGTTGCCGAAAGCTGTGCCGATATAGCTTCTTTCGCCTGACATACTCCACCTCGATTAATACAAGAAGATAAATTCATATATATGCGTCTTCTGATCTATAGAACGTACCATTAACGATATAGCAACTGAGAAATATGTGTCATTGTATATCACTTATTTTGCTACTTGTGATTTGCAGATTTTCGAGACTTGACAGCACCCTCTGCTAAATTTTACAATACACTACAGAAGTTTTTCTTTGTAGATCAAGTAAGTCAACTTTGTTGGCTTGAAATTATTATCATTTATTAGCGGGACAATGTCGTCCTACTGTTGTTTCGGATGGAGACAAAAAGTATGGAAAACGTTTCCTCATCTTTACAGAAGACGTTGCGAGTTGATACACACCTCGCCAAATTTTCACAAGCAGCTACCGTCGTACTGGCAGGGCTGGCCTTTCTTTTCAACCAGCCTATCATTGTCGTCATTACGGCCATTATCATGATTTTGAGCGCGTTAGCACCAGATGTCAGCCCGTACCAGCTTCTTTATAAAGGCGTCGTATTGCCTCTGCACCTGTGGCGACCGCGTATTATCGAGGACGATCCCGCGCCGCATCGCTTCGCACAGGGTGTGGGGGCAGCCTTTCTTATTGCGTCGTCCATTGTCCTCTTCCTCACCCATGTCACAGTGCTTGGATGGACCCTTGATTTGATTGTCTTTGTGCTGGCAGCTATCAATCTGACGGTGGGGTTCTGTGCAGGCTGCTTTGTCTACTATCACCTGGGTCGTCTGGGCCTGTTGCCACGAGTGCGCTATAGTGGTGGTTTCCACTGGCGAGGTGTATGAACAAACATGAGTGATATTCCTGTGCGCCTGGGTATTCTTCTCCTGGTAGGTCTCTGTACGTGGCTAGTGATATGGTTGGGACAGCACTATGTCCAAGGGCAACGGCACCGTGTACTGACGGCGTCGCTCCCTATGGTAGTATCGACTGCTCCCACAACACAAGCATCTGGCATACAGCAAAACCATATACGTATCCTGGCTTTCAGCAGTGAAGCTTGCCGCCAATGCCACCAATTGCAGACCCCCGCCCTGCAACGTGTGCAAGCGACCCGCGGCGATGCCGTTGCCATTGTAGACATTGATGCCACGCGGGAGACCGAACTGGCAGAACGATACCATGTGTTGACGGTGCCAACCACCGTGATACTGGATCAGACCGGTCGCGCCCACGCCGTGAACTACGGCTTCGCCAACACAAAGAAGTTGCTGGACCAGGTGGATGAGGTGCTGACAATAAACAAGTAAGGGAAAACGTGGCACAGTTTTTCCCTGCCGAAGGCAATGAGAAACTGGGGCACGTTTTTCCTTATTTTCGGACAAGAATTCCAACGCCACTCGTGTCAAAACCTCCCCGCCAATGGGCATGGCATCTTC
>JBPCJY010000229.1:0-14338 GCA_051004815.1 Ktedonobacteraceae bacterium | reverse complement strand
TTCCACCAACGAAAGGCGGTTTTATAACTGACGCCCATTTTCTTTGCATACTGACTTAATCTCATGTCTCTATTTTAGCATGAACGTATATAAATGTCAACACTTATTACTACTAATTCAATCCCATACCTTAAACCTGGAATTGCAAACCAATGCCGACGAGAATATGGCTTTGCGCATGTTGCGCTACCATGTTGAATTGCTCATTGCCTACCGGCTCCCTGTCCTCTCCGTTGTGTTATACTTATTTGAAGCGAACATTGCTGAACCACCTTTTCGCGAAACCAGTGGCAGCGCGAAAGAGGAGCTTCTCACGCTACGCTATCGTGTACTCACTCTCTGGACACTTGATGCCAGAGAATATATCGAAAAGCGGCTCATCGTCATGTATACCTTTTTACCGGCGATGAAAGGAGCGAATGCTTCATTACTCATACAAGCACTGGAGGAGATGAAGCAACATTACACGCAACCCGAGTTTGTCCGTCACGCCAGTCGGTTTAGAACCATCTTAAACCGATCAAACACTATCTCGATGCAAGACAAGCGCATTGTGGAGGACTATATGGAATACCACTACGACAGCTTACTGGATGAAGACCCACATATTAAGGAAAAAGTGGCCAAAGGTGAACTACAAGGTGAACTACACGGAGCACAAAAGATAGTCGTTACTTTCTTGGAGGCACGGTTCCCATCCCTTGCGGAATTAGGGCAGCAGAAAGTGACGCTCATTAGAAGTACGGATATCCTTAGCCTGCTCGCCAAACAAATTGCTACCGCCCCTGACGAATCCACCGCTCGCTGGCTTTTGGATACTATAGCGGCTTGACGGCAAATAAAGGGAAGAGGAGCAATACATCAATCAATACCATACTCCTCTCTTTTGAATTTCTGAATTTCTCTAAACATTGACAATTCCCCCGTATGCTGGTATCCTTATTGCAGACAATTTGCAAGACTGACCCGCGTTGAACGAAAATAGTATGAGATAGGGTACCGACAGCGATCCGAAACAGAGTGGAAGTTCGGAATGGCTACACCTCCTCAGAACGCTTTCGTGAGCGGCTGACCGAAGAAAGCCTTTTTAGCGGATTGTATCAAGCATATCTCCCGTTAAATAAAGACAAGTAGGCACAGGTGGGTGGTTCCCATGCAGCAAGATAACCAGCAAAAAGAGGTCTTTCCACCCATACTACAACGCAGTAAGTATGGGCGACACCAATGTGTGGTATCTCAATGAGATTGAAATAGAGAAAGACAAACGGGGTGGCACCACGGGTGTGTAGCGGAATGCAGTTCTACGCGTTCCAACGGGCAAAATAACGTAAGCCCTACACTCTCGTCCCTTCTTCAATGTCACGGAAGGGGCGGGATTTTTTGTTGCCTGTCTCCTTCCATACAGTTCATCCGTTGAAGGAGTATCAAACTATGGCAAGCACCAATCAGGCAAGCACGACCGCCGTCACCAGTAGCGCAACTGACCTGGCCCTGCACAAAATCTCCTCGGTTGATGTCCCACAGGGTAAAACCATCGCCCTGGCCTTTTCAGGTGGCCTCGACTCGACCCTCTGCGTCAAGCTCTCCCAACTGAAATACCACGCGAAAGAGCTTATCGCCATCAACGTCAACGTGGGACAGGGAGAGGACGAGATACAGGAGAGCCTGGCACGCGCCCAGCAGTTAGGCATTTCCCCCATCACCATCGATGTCCGGCAAGAATTTACCGAACATTGGTTGAGCAAGGCCATCCAGGCCAACTCTGATTACAATGGCTATCCCGTCTCAACATCTATGACCCGCCAGCTAATCGCCGCCCGTGTCGCGCAAAAAGCACTTGAGTTGGGCTGTGATGCCCTCATGGAAGGCTCCAGCGGCAAAGGCAACGACCAGTATCGTATGCACAACGTCTTCAGTCTCTTCGCCCCTGGTCTCTCAATCTTTGTCCCTGTGCGCGACTTTGACCTCACCCGTGGTGAAGAGGGGCTTTTGATGGAACATTACGGCGTGCCAGTCGAAGAGATCATCGTGGGTGGCGACGACAAAACGATGTGGTGCCGCTCGATTGCCAGTGGCGGCATCGGCCTTGACACTGTACTGCCAGACTCGATCTGGCTCTGGCTGACCCCACCAGCCAAGGCTCCTGAACAGCCTACAACCCTGACCATCACATGGCAAAATGGCCTGCCCGTTGCCCTCAACGGCACGCAATTACCACTTGATGCCATCATTGAGCAGCTCAACGTCGTAGGTGGAGCTAACGGTATCGGCAAAATTGACATGTTTGAGGACGGCATCATGGGCTTGAAATCACGCGAAATCTACGAGGCACCGGCTGCCACCATCCTGCTCAAAGTGCATCGCGACCTCGAACAGTTTTGTTTGACCAAAGAAGAAATTCAGTTGAAACGCCAACTGGACGCCCAATGGGCCAAATTGGTCTATCATGGCGAATGGTTCCACCCGTTGAAAGATGCCATCGATGCCTTTATCGCCAGCACCCAAAAAGCGGTGAATGGCGAATATACGGTTGATCTCTACAAAGGGAACATAGACATTCGCACGCGGTCGTCGTCCAGCAGCCTCTTCTTCCCCGATATCCGTTCGATTAGCAGCGCGAGCTTCAATCAGAAGGAATGTGCGCCCGCCGCCCACATTCGTGGCCTCCCGTATGAGTTGATCGCACGGCGCAACAAGCTCGCAGGTATCGAGTGGGAAGGCTCCACGCAAGGGCTACAGCAATGACAAAGCTATGGCAAAAAGGCTATCGCCTCAATGAGCAGGTGGAACGCTTCGAGGGCGCACAGAACAGCTTGCTGGACAGCCAACTGATTCGCCACGATGTCTGGGGTTCGCTCGCTCACGCCGCTATGCTCCAACATATTGGTGTCTTACAAGATGCCGAATATGCGGCACTGCAAAAAGCCCTGCGCAACATCCTGGTGCTAGAGCAAGATAACGCCTTCACAATCTCTCCCTCCGACGAGGACGTTCATACCAGCGTCGAAAACTACCTCGTAGCGGAAGCTGGAGTAGCCGGGAAGAAGATACACATGGCGCGTTCGCGCAATGACCAGGTGCTGGTAGACCTGCGCCTCTTTGGCAAAGAGCAGTTGCACGATATAGCCTACAAGCTCAGTGACCTCTGCGCCGTCCTGCTGGATTTCGCGCAATCCCATGCCGACGTGCCGATGCCTGGCTACACACATATGCAACGGGCCATGCTCTCCTCGGTGGGACTATGGGCAGGCAGCTTCGCGGAAGCATTACTGGATGACGAGCAGTTGCTCTCGACGGCCTATGTTGTCAATGACCAATCGCCGCTCGGCTCTGCCGCCGGCTATGGCGTCCCAATCGCTATTGATCGGGCATATGCGGCCACATTGCTTGGCTTCGCTCGTGTGCAGAACAACGTCATTTACGCTCAGAATAGCCGTGGCAAAATCGAGGCGGCAATTGTACAGGCCCTGGCACAAATCATGCTTGATCTGAGCAAAATAGCCCAGGATATCCTGCTCTTCACCACTGTCGAGTACGGCTTCTTCCAGGTGCCACAGGAGCTTTGCACTGGCAGCAGTATCATGCCCCAAAAGCGCAATCTGGGTGTGATGGAACTGGTGCGTGCCCGCACACAGACCATGTTGGCACTGCAACAGCAGATACTCGGCATTGTCAGTGGACTGCCTTCCGGCTACAACATGGATTACCAGGAGACCAAACGTCCCTTCATAGAGGCCCTGGCCCTCGTGCAGGATAGCCTGGACATCTGTACGCTGGTCGTGCAAGGACTTGATGTGAATACAGAGAAGTTGGTCGCGGCCTGTAGTTTTGAACTGTTTGCCGCCGACCGCGCCTATGAACTCACTACAACCGCCAACCTGCCATTCCGCGATGCCTACCGCATCGTGGGAGCGGAAGTGACTGCGCAGCTTGATCGCCATGTCCCTTTCCAGGCCGAAAGCCAGGAACAGCTGGTCCAGCGTTTGGCGAAGCGCAGTCACCTTGGTGGGGCTGGCAATCTCGGCTTAGAGCAAGCTCGTAACCAACTGGAACATGTGCAAGCGGTCTGGGAAGAACGCGCTGCCACGTTCGCGACGGCTATTGAGAAGTTGGTCGGCACAGCACAAGAGGAGTAAGTTATGTCAACTGTCATACTGGCCTATTCGGGTGGCCTGGATACTTCCGTCGCCATCCGCTGGATTAAAGAACAATATAACCTGGATGTTATCACGCTCACCATAGATATTGGGAATGCTCGCGATCTACCCGCCATCGCGGCACGAGCAGAGCAGATAGGCGCAGTCAAGGCCATGGTGGTGGATGCACGCGCTGACTTTGTGCGCTACTTCGTCTGGCCCGCTCTGCAAGCTGGAGCCATCTACGAGGGACAGTATCCGCTCGCCACTGCCCTTGCCCGTCCGTTGATTGGACGGCTCCTGGTAGAGGTGGCGCGTGCCGAGGGAGCGGTCGCGGTCGCCCATGGTTGCACCGGCAAAGGGAACGATCAGGTACGTTTCGATGTCTCCATTCAAACGCTGGCCCCCGATTTGAAGATTATTGCGCCTGTGCGCGAGTGGAGCATGACGCGTGACAACGAGATTGCCTACGCCCACGAACACAACATTCCCATTTCGGTAACGAACGCCAGCCCCTACTCGGTCGATCAAAACCTGTGGGGACGCAGCGTTGAATGCGGCATCCTGGAAGACCCCTGGGCCGAGCCACCGGAAGATGTCTATGACTGGACAACGTCACCGGGCGGAGATACGCCGATGGAGCCATCCTACCTGGAAATTTCCTTCCAACAAGGCATACCTGTCGCGTTGAACGGCGCGGAAATAGATGGGGCCGTCTTGATTGAAACGCTCAACAAGCAAGCAGGCGCGTACGGTATCGGACGTATTGACCATATCGAAAACCGTTTAGTGGGCATCAAATCGCGCGAAGTCTATGAAGCACCGGCAGCAGTGGTATTGCACGCCGCTCATCAAGCACTGGAGAGCCTCACGTTGAGCAGGGATCAGGCCCATTTCAAAGAGATGGTCGCCACAGAGTATGCACGGCTGATCTATAACGGTCAATGGTACAGTGCGCTGCACCAGGACCTGGCCGCTTATGTCCATAGCACACAACGCTTTGTCACGGGTACTGTGCGCGTAAAGCTCACTCATGGGCATTGCGCCATCGTTGGACGCAAGTCTGAGCATTCGCTCTACAACCACAGCCTCGCCACCTATGATAGCGGCGATCAATTCGATCACAACGCAGCCCTGGGTTTCATCAAGCTGTGGGGACTGCCGCTCACAACCCAAGCTCAGGTGCAGCTACTACCTTCTGTTGGCGTCGAAGGCAATCTCCTTTCGCTTGATACGCCTGCGTAGAACACCATTATGAATTATTGCTGAGAGCCATGGTGGCTACCAGGGCGACCGCAAGGATCGCCCCTACAATACACGAGTGAATCGGCGTGACAGACCCGTGTATTGCCAGGGCGACCGCAAGGGATCGCCCTGGCAATCATCGCGTGAATGCGGCACAGTCGAGTCTCTCTCGCATTCGCCAACAAAGCCTTTTCGTGCTGATGTTCAACGTTAGCTTGACGCTATTGATATGATCTTCACAACTACCTATCATACAGAAAGATCGGCACAAGGCAAACATATGAGTGTATTCGAGACCATTATCAAGCGGCGCAGCATTGGCAAAATGACCGAGCAGCGACCAACGCGTCAGCAGATTGAACACATTTTAGAGGCGGCAACACACGCTCCCAATCATCATAAAGTGGAACCGTGGAGATTTATTGTCCTGGCAGGGGATGCCCGTGCGGCATTGGGCGAGGTTATGGCGGAGGCATTAGTAGCCCGTTTGCGGGAAGTAACGGTAACACACGACAAATTACCGGCGATGCTGCAAAAAGAGCGCGGCAAATTGTTGCGCTCACCCGTGGTCATCGCGGCGATAGCAGAAAAGCCCACGCAACCCAACGTATTGCAGATTGAGAATATTGAGGCGGTCGCTGCTGCCGTACAAAATATGTTGCTCACAGCCGAAGAAATGGGACTCGCGGCCATGTGGCGTACAGGTGACGCGGCTTTTGATCCCCAAGTGAAGCAAGGGCTTGGCATCGCGCCGGAAGACGCAATCGTCGCGTTCGTATACCTGGGCTACCCTGCTATCCCTAAACTCGAACGCCATCCCACACCTGTCGCCGCAAAAACAACCTGGTTAGGTTGGGAAGAGTAGAGGCGCGATGTATCGCGCCCCTACGGTCAACCTAGTACTTGATGAGTGCGAACACATCGTGTCCTTTGAGTTGGTCACGCCCTTTCAGGAAGGTCAGTTCGACTAAGAAGGCGATGCCAGCGATATGCCCACCGAGCTTCTCTACCAGCTCCATAGCAGCGGAAACCGTGCCACCAGTGGCAAGGAGATCATCAACGATCAACACACGCTGTCCTGGACGAATCGCATCGGTATGCATCTCTACGACATTTGTGCCATATTCCAGGGCATACTCCACACTCACCGTTTGCGAGGGGAGTTTCCCAAATTTGCGCACTGGCACAAAACCGCAGTTCAGCAGGTAGGCCAAAGGCGCACCTAAAATAAAACCACGCGACTCAACGCCCACGACCGTCTGAATGCCTGCACCGGCATAGTGAGCAGCGAGTCGATCCATCGACGCCTTAAAAGCCGTGCCATCTTGCAATAACGGCGTAATATCCTTAAACAGGATACCTTTTTGTGGAAAATCGGGAATATCGCGTATCCAATCTTCCAAACGAATAGATTCAGGAGTTGACGACATCGGTAATGCTCTCCTCTACGTGAAAAATATTGCAGCATTCTTAAACGGGCCGAAAAAGAGATCCGACCGTGGTACACCCAACTACCTGCATTATACACAGGTATGCCGGGAAGGTTAACTGATATGCACCAGGATTGGTGACAATTGTTGATGGGCGCAGACCAGCAAAGCAAACAATTTCTGTCTGACTGTACTTGGCGCATTTGCAGTATACCCCAGCCCATACACTCTTGCAAACATTTTACCGCCCTGTACTATATCTCTGCTACACCCGCTGGGCTTGCGACGGATCGGCCGGCTGCAACGGAGAAGTGCAATAGGCACAGCGCGTAGCCCCGATTGGTACACTACTCAAGCAGAAGGGGCAATCCCGCGTATTAGGTGCAGCAGGCAGGTCTGATTTGTGGAGCGACGTCAACACGTTGATGGGCTTGACCACAAAGAAATATATGACAAGCGCAATAATCAGGAAGCTTATCACCGCATTCAGGAATGTACCAACCTGGAATGTACTGCGGTTCACAGTAAAGGCATACCTGGAAAGATCAATCTTACCGAAAATTCCAATCAGCGGCGTGATGATGTCAGCGACAAACGCTGTCACAACGGCTGTAAAGGCCACACCGATCACAATACCGACGGCAAGGTCTATGACATTGCCACGCAGGATAAACTTTTGAAAGTCATTCAAGGTACCCTTCGCACGGTGTCCTACTTGTTGTACAGGGAGATTATTCCAACCAGACATATTTGCTCCTTTTGTGTGCTTTTTTGAAAAAATTGAGCCGACGGCTCCTTACTCTTACTATTACACGCATACGTTATCATACTTTGGGATAAGAGGGGTAATAAAAGGAGAATGTTCCTACTCAGTACCATATGAATTGCCGTCTTATGGACACTGTATGCGTATAATCTCTCAGTACAGAGTCTGGGTACAGCGCGACAAGCACTTGAGTGCGCGTAGCAAAGTGCTCACTTGGTATACAATAAGGCTTGTTCATTTGTCGCTAAACCGCTACAATGCAGGTATGACACATTACTTGAAATGTACTGGAATTACATTATGAAACAATCCCACATGGGGAAACATACGAACGGCAAGCTGCGCCATCTACGAGCCATCGAAATTGCTGAGGGCGCATTATTGGCCGATATTGCTGTCGTTTTTCAGCTCATCGTGCATTATGTACCATTTGTAGGTATCTTCTTTACCCTGCTCGTGCCACCCCTCTTTACCATTCTGGTGTTGCGCCGTGGATTGTATACGGCACTGATGGGCATGTGCGTGGCCCTTTTCACGATTAGCTTGATAGTTGGTTTGACTCAGGGACAACTCATGGTGCTGGAAATAGGGGCAGGTATTTTCCTGGGCGTCACCATGAAATATCGCCTGCACTATATTCCTTTGATCTTACTAGGTGCGACCGGCAGTGCCATCGGCGTAACCGGCATTACGTTGTTGAGCATTCTCCTTTTGGGGCCATCCTTTCTCACGGTAATGCTCAATGGATTTCGCCAGAGTTACGACGCCGCGTTCCATCTGCTGGACTTCCTGACACCACAGCTTGGACTAGCCACAGCGTGGCATGCCAATGCTCCAACGATCAAACATCTAGCCGCTTTATCTCTGGACTATTGGCTCGTCGTGATATTTGTCAGCGATTGGCTGATCTTGATACCCATCGTCATTGCCGTCTACTATATCACGGCGTTCCTGGTACGGCTCATGGGCTACGATGTCCGTCCGTTCCCCGACGGCGTTCTCAATCGAATGATCCAGTGGCTTATCCGATTACTGATCGGCATAGCTTTGAAATTGGGGCTAGGCAAGTACTGGGCCACGCGTACGCTCATCAAGGAGATGCGCCGCCAAAGTATGGGACTGGGGAGGCAAAAGACAACACTATGACAGTCTCCCCACTCATTGATATACAACAGATCACCTATGCCTATCCTGTACAAAAAGTCGGCAATAGCGTGGCCCATCTCGTGACTGCACTGCAAAATGTCAGCTTGCAGGTAGCGGAGAGAGAATATTTGGCACTGCTGGGCCATAACGGCAGCGGCAAATCGACCCTGGCCCGCCACTGCAACGCCTTGCTTATCCCAGACAAGGGTCACGTCACTGTAGCTGGATATCTTAGCAGCGATGATGCCAATCAGCGCATCATTCGCGATACCGTGGGCATGATCTTCCAAAACCCCGATAATCAGATAATAGCCACCGTGGTTGAAGACGATGTTGCCTGGGCATTGGCAGTCCGTGGCTACCCTGCGCATATGATTCAAGAGCGCGTTACCAATGCGATGGCAGCAGTTGGCATTACGCATTTACGCAAGCTCCCGCCCCATCAGCTTTCTGGTGGGCAACGGCAGAGGGTCGCGATAGCGGGTGTGCTGGCATTACAGCCACGCTGTATTATCGCTGACGAGGCCACCGCACAGCTTGATCCGCTTTCGCGCCGCGAGATTGTAGCTCTGTTGCATCAACTCAATCGAGAGCATGGCTTGACGATTATCCATGTCACTCATTTACTCGAAGAGATCGTAGAAGCCGATAGAATAGTCATTATGGAGCAAGGTCAGATCGTTATGGAGGGTACGCCCACACAGATTTTTGCACAGAAAGAACGGTTGCACGCCCTCAAACTCGCCATTCCGCAGCCGATAGCCCTGGCGGCACGCTTGCGCGAGGAAGGTCTGCCTATCGCAGCTGAGGCCCTCACCACCGAAGCCATTGCGCGGGAGATTATGCCGTGACCGAGCCGATCATCAGCACGAAAAATCTGAGCCACACCTACCAAAGTGGTTCAATCCAAAAAGCGGCCCTGGTGGATATCACCGTGGAGATTGAGCGCGGCAGCTGCGCGGCCATCATAGGCATCACTGGTTCCGGCAAATCCACGCTGGTACAACATTTCAATGGACTGCTTTTGCCTACAGCCGGTTCGGTCACGGTGGATGGCATAGCCGTCACAAAGCGCAGTGATCTGCACCTGTTACGTCAACGTGTGGGCATGCTTTTCCAATTCCCAGAGGCGCAACTCTTCTCCCATACCGTGTATACCGATGTCGCCTTCGGGCCGCAGCGTATGAAACTCGAAAAAAGGCAGATCCGTCAACGCGTGCTCGCCGCCCTGGAAGCGGTCGGGCTACCTCCCCATGAGTACGCACAACGCTCGCCGTTCGGGCTTAGCGGTGGACAAATGCGGCGGGTCGCACTGGCGGGTGTGCTCGCGATGTCGCCCACCGTCCTGGTACTCGATGAGCCTACTACCGGACTGGACGCGGATGGGCGCGAAGAGTTCTACTACTATTTACGGCTCATCCAGAAAGAGCAGGGCGTGACCATAGTCCTGGTCTCGCACGATATGAGCGAGGTGGCCTCCCTGGCAGATCGGCTCTATGTCTTGCATAATGGACATTTGGTCATGCAGGGTACACCGCGCTCGATCTTTACGCAGGGGAGTAGTAGCACGTTACAGCAATGGGGTCTGACGGTGCCTCCCCTCAGTGAGTTGCTGCAACGTTTACGTCAGGAAGGCGTGGCCATTCCTGAAGATATTTTGACGCTCGATGAGGCTTTTATGTTCCTTCGTCAGCTCAGCACAATACGGCAAGAGAAATAACATGTTACAGAACATCACGCTGGGGGTTTATAATCCTGGCAACAGTCTATTGCATCGCTTACAGGCCAGAACGAAGTTTCTGCTCGTGATCTGGCTCACCATCTGCGTGTTCATCGCCAATCATCGCCAATGGCATTTCGCTCCTTATATCGTCCTGGCAGTACTGGCCTTGATCGGTATCGTCCTCTCCGGTATCTCACCAGGGCAGATCTGGCGTCGCCTTCGTTTGCTGCTCCTGCTCATGGTGCTGGGAGCCATTCCATCGCTCTATGCCACCGATAGCACCTTTCAGGTCATCTATGCCTTTGGCCCCTATAACGTTTCCTATGCACAACTGCATTGGCTCGTTGCCGCTTATGGCATCCTGCTCACGTTCTACCTTGTACTACACCTGCTACCCATCCCATCATTACGCTACTTTCTGAACAGAGGCTGGGCCAAACGTATTCGTCTTTCATTCGTTCTCCTCACCCTATTAGCATTGGGTACACTCTTGTTTACGCGCACTATGCCTGCCTACAGCACCTTCCCCGTTGGCCCTTTCCTGATCACTGACGAGGGCGTTTGGTCACTGATCAGTTTTTATACCGTCCTCATCATCCTCTACATCTTCGCGCTGCTCCTGATTACCACTACCACCTCCATCGCTTTGATCGAGGGACTAACCGCCTTGCTGACACCATTGCGTTGGCTACGGCTCCCGGTCGATGATTTCGCCCTCATGGTGCTCATCGCCTTGCGCTTCATTCCGACCCTCATTGACGAGGTGGAACAACTCTTAAAGGCGCAAATGTCGCGTGGTGCCGACTATACCCATGGGTCGCTACGTGAGCGCGTGCAAAGCATGATTGCCCTTTTTGTCCCCCTCATGCAAGGCATTTTGCGCCGCGCCGAAGAGCTAGCCACCGCCCTGGAAGCACGCGGTTATGCTACCGAGGGCAAGCAGACGCGCCTGCACGAGACCTCGTTCCACCAGGTCGATTACGCCACACTGGCCGTGATTGCCTTGGTCACGATAGGAGCATTGGTATTGTAAGTCAACGAGGTAATCATGAACATGCATGGCCTATTATCTAAAAACATAATCTCTAAAAATATAATCCCCATCCTGGCTTACATGCTTCTGAGTAGTATACTGCTCACTGACCTACCTGCCTGCGTAAATACTGTTCCATCCCCTATTATCCCTCGTAGCAAGCAGAATCTCACCCAGTACGTCAATCCTTTTATTGGTACCGCCCATGCTGAGAACCGACTTGGCTTGACCAGCGATAGTGGCGATACGTTCCCTGGTGCTACCTATCCCGCCGGTATGGTGCAGTGGAGTCCTGACACGACAACGTCTCTTCCCGGTGGCTACTACTACCCCGATAGCACTATCAAAGGGTTCAGTCTCACCCATTTCAGTGGTCGGGGCTGTACTGTATACCAGGATATTCCATTCATGCCCTATGTCGGCACTGTCAACGTCTCACCGGACTTCTCTCCTACTCCCTATTACTCCCATTTCGCACATAGTAGCGAAATTGCTCAGCCCGGATACTATCGCGTCCATCTCGATAGTCCTGATGTTGAAGCGGAACTTAGTGCCACGCAACATACCGGCATGGGACAGTTCACTTATCCTGCCACAACAGCCTCGACCATGCTCATCAACGTTGGCGGCAGCATTAATGGCAATACACAAGCGGGCGTGACCATTATCCCCGGCAACAATGAGGTAACAGGTGTCGCTACCAGCATCATCGGCTGCGGTCACAATCGCTATACTCTTTACTTCGCGGCCCAGTTCGATGCGGCTTTTACCACCTATGGCACCTGGAATGGGGCTACCGTCAAGCCAGCCTCTACCGTCAGTGGCGGTGCGCACACGGGAGCGTTTGTGAGTTTCGATACACGCACGAAGCGGGTCATCCGGGTACAGGTAGCTATTTCCTTTGTTAGCATCGCCAATGCCCAGGCAAATCTCATGGTGGAAAATGCCCATTTCAATTTCGCTGCCGTGCGTCAACAAGCCAATACAGCCTGGAATAATCGTCTGCAAAGCATTCTCGTACAAGGTGGTTCTGTAGACGAGAAGACCTCTTTCTATACCGCTCTCTACCACAGCTTCATCCATCCCAATATCTTTAATGACGACAATGGGCAGTACCTCGGTTTTGACGGCAACATCCATACGCTCTCCCCCGGACAGTACACTCAGTATGAGAATATCCCTGGTTGGGATGAATATCGTTCGTTGATCCGCTTGCGAGCTATCCTCGCTCCGTCAGAGACCAGTGATATCGCACAATCGCTGGTGAACGATGCCTTACAGGGCGATGGTCATCTGCCACGCTGGGAACAGGGGAACGCCGACTCCCATGGCATGAATGGAGACGATGGGTCAGTGATGGTCGCGGAAGCCTACGCCTTTGGTGCCTCAAGCTTTAACACCACGGCGGCGCTTTCAGCGATGCTCCACGGTCAACCCAACATACGTGAAGGACTTAACGACTACCTCACACTGGGCTATGTTGCCGCCCAAAGCTTGAACAACTCCGCCGCCGTGACCCAGGAATACACCAATGATGACTTTGCTATCGCCCAGTTTGCCAAAGCTCTTGGCGATAAAGTCGACTCCCTCGCGTTGAGCCAGCGTTCGGCCAACTGGCAAAATCTTTACAACGCGTCCAGTGGCTATATACAGCCACGTAATAGTGATGGCAGTTGGGGTATTTTCAACCCTGTTAGTCAGGGTGGTTTCCAGGAGGGTAACGCGGCACAATATACCTGGCTGGAACCCTTCGCTTTACGGACATTGTTCGCTAAGATGGGCGGCAATGCTATTGTGGTCAAACGCCTGGATGCCTTCTTCACTCGATTAAACGATGGCCCCAACAGTCCCTATGCATATATGGGCAACGAACCTTGCTTTGAGGTGCCCTGGGAATACGATTTCGCGGGCGCACCAGCGCAGACCCAGGACGTTGTGCGCCGCATCCAACTCCAACTGTTCACCAACACACCTGGTGGTCTTCCTGGTAACGACGATGCAGGCGCAATCTCCTCCTGGTATATTTTTTCAGCCATTGGCCTCTATCCAGAAGTGCCAGGTATCGGTGGCTTCGTCATCGGTAGTCCTCTTTTCCCCACGGCGACCATACAATTAGCAGGTGGCCACACCCTGCACATCAACGCTTCCACGGCTTCCGCTACTCATCCCTACGTACAAAGCTTACAGCTCAATGGCACGCCCACAACACAACTCTGGCTGCCATGGAGCACCATTGAGCATGGCGCAACGCTCAATTTTACACTAGGAAGCACCGCGACGAGTTGGGGCAGTGGGGTGGAGGATGCGCCTCCATCTTTTTAGGGTGTAGGAGCTGATTATTATGCCCACTACTGGTAAATGACGTGAAAAGTGAGCAGCTTTGATGCTGAACTATGAGGACTTGACGCGAAGCATAAGCACTGGTGGACGTGTTGCCTGGACAAATCGCTCCACATCTGGCTTCTTCCATCGATACCGATGTTTATTGGCATTCTTTGGGAAGAGCAAAGAGGAAAAACGCTGGGTTGTCAGAAGGGGCAAAAGGCCGTGGCTCAATTGCTAACCAGTGCGACTGTTTTTGTGTATAATAAAGTGAATGGATTGTGCGGATCAAAACTGGACATACCTCATTAAGGCGTCAAAAAAGTTCCTCAAAAAAGCGCGTCAGAGTACTCTTGTTTCCGATGATGTGTTTCTTGAGAACGATTTATTTAGTCATGTCCAACTATTTCTTCTAAGGCAAGGTTCAATTTTGACGAATGGTGCTTGACAGGTTGAACCGTCAAACCATGTCACCCTGAGCGCAGTAGCCGAAGCCCTGAGCGCAGCGAAGGGGAAGGGTCTGTCGCGCTCGGCACA
>JBPCJY010000228.1:0-15130 GCA_051004815.1 Ktedonobacteraceae bacterium | reverse complement strand
CGGGCGTCCTCGTTTCTTCATCACCTCCGTTTCCGTCGGCTGCTTCATGGCTTGCAATAATAACGTTTCCATCAACGCCATCGGCGTCTCTACAAGTGGCAATGTCTGCTGTCCAGGGGTATCATTGAACATGGAGGGTCTCCTTTTCTCAACAAGATAATCTTTTGAAAACGAGTATCCTCTTTTCTTTCTCCTTTGGCAACCCCCTTCTTGATTTAGTTGGAGTAGGTGCGGTTTACCGCGCCCCTACAGGCCATTCATACTTCGTCTGGCATTTCTGATTGTGACAGTAGTGACAGTTGTAGCAATTGTGTCGGATGTATCTCATGTATCGCTGGTTGTATGGCGGCAATGCCTCAAGGGAACTTCCACTATGATGAGCATACATGTTTCTCTATCGGCACGGTTGCTTTTTTCTTGAGGGGGCGGGCCCTCGTTTTGGCTTCCACCTCAAACGGGCTGGCCAGGCCATTTAGTCCTTAAAGTTGGCTCTGTTCTGAATTGGCAAGTACTGCTGTTGTACTGGTGAATTAGGACGAAGTCAGTATCTCCGCTCTGTCAACAGTAATGTATGTTCCCGTGGATGCACTATTTTTGGTGCCTGTAAATCTGAGTTTGAAGGTATGGATGCCGTTTGCCAACACCGGACTTGTCCACAGGAGTACATCGCCGGTTCTATTGGCACTGTAGAAATCAATATTTGTTTCAGTCCCTCCATCAATTGAGACTGCGCCAATCCCATGATAGTAGTAAGTGACGCCGTAGAATTTGATTTGGGTGCCTGAAAAAATAAGCGTTGCCGTATCATTGGTCGTATCAGCCCAGTGCTGAGAGGCATTGTAGTAGGTAACTGTTGGGGTTGTTTGCATACAAGTAGTAATACAAGATTTCCAGCCTGAGCCTGCATAATTCCACTGATTCTGTCCTGTTCCTGTGACACTATCATCAATGTTGATTGGGCTTGGTATCGGAGTCGCGGTAGGAGTGGGCGTTACCCCACTTCCTCCACTTGTTGATGTTGCGACGACTATGGGCGTCGAGGTGTGGAGAACCCTGGATGTAGAGGTGACAATTGGACGGGTTGGCTGACCTAAGACCGATTGAACATGCGTGGTGCTCGTGGCTCCAGCTACTGTTGTTGTGAGCGGTGCCGAGACCGTTTGGGTAGGGGTATGGGCAAATAAGAAATTGGGTAGAGTGAGAAAAAGGAGCGAGGCAACAAGAATCACTGCAACGGATGCAAAGATGCTTGCTAGGATCATCCGTCTGCGTCCCGACTTGCGTGGTTGCGAGTGAGACGGCTGTTGCGGCGGTACCCTATTCCAGCCATTTTCGAGAGGGGGTGTTAATTGTACTTGCTGAGTGGGCAATACACCTCCGGTCTCATCCATTTGACTTTCTTCGAGTTTTTGCAGTGGCATCGTTAGCTTGTACAACGTGCCTGGATGGCCTGGTTGGTCGGAGTGAAGCGTGTTTCCTCGCACGAGGGTCGAAGTCTCTACGAGCTGGGCGGAGGGCAGTGTCACTAATTCCTCATCGGCAATGTGTTTTTGAGCATGGCTGAAAACAGTGGTGTTGGAGGAGCCAAACGAACTTCGCGCGTCCTCAGAGCCATGTAAAGCTGTAAGAAAGGCTCGAACGTCTGCATGCCGTTCCCCACGCTGCTTTGCCATCGCTTTAAGAATAGCCCGTTCGATATGCATTGGTAACGCCGGATTGAGTTGGGTGGGAGCGATAGGCTGGTCTGTCAAATGCTTAAACCCCATCGCAAAGAAATCAGGAGCGGAAAAGGGCACATGCCCGGTGAAGAGTTCATAGGCGATACAGCCCAGGGCATATTGATCACCTTCTATGGAGAGGATGCCCTGAAACAGTTCTGGAGCCATGTAAGAAGGTGTGCCAATGACTGAGCTATACTTGACGCTGCTCGTTGACAATGTGGTAGCAATACCGAAATCTGCCAGAAGTGCTCTATCTTTCGCGTTGAAAAGAATATTTTCAGGTTTGAGGTCACGATGAACAATATGCTGTTGATGAGCATAGTACAGTGCCTCCCCAACTTGTGAAAGGATGGTGAGGGATACTTCTTCGGGCAGGATTGTGTGAGCGGATTGGGTGAGGACATCCCGGAGCGAGCCAAATGGCGCGTACTCAGTGACCAGGTAGGGAAGGCCATTCTCTAAGCCAGCATCGAAGAATTGGAGAATGTTGGGGTGGCGGATATGCCCAATCAGGCGTGCTTCCTCTAAGAAGCGGTTCCGTTCCGCTGGAGAACTAAGATGAGTATGGAGTATCTTGATGGCGACGACCCGCTCCTTCAGAATACTATGCTCTCCCCGATACACACTCCCAAATCCACCGCTGCCGATGAGTGCCAGGATGCGGTAATTGCCGATACTGGTACCAGCATAACTCCCTTGATCTTCCATAGCATGAACCTCCGAAAGGAACGACGTTCAGATGACGTACGTCGAGGATAAATACCTACTCATATTGGGGGTTTTCAGTGAGGAATGCCCTCCCTCACTATAAAAGCCTAAAAAGAAGGTTCAGTGATGATTGGGTTAAGATAAGGTTAAGATATGACTACTTATGGTTCTATTTCCCCCAGGGCGACCGCAAGGGTCGCCCCTACTATACACGAGGCGGCTCTGCGAACCGCATTGGTAGATTGAATAGTTAATGTTCATTATTGTGCCCACCGCCGATTTATTCCCTGCTATTTCCTGTATTACCTGCCCCCAGGCAGGGTGCGGACAGGGTGCGGCCCGTATAAGAAGGAAGTGAAATTCGCGGTGCAATGATGCATTTGTGCTAATGGGTCATGGTAATGGTTAGGACGGGACATTTGGGACAGGAGTTTGGAGAGGTGGGAAGTTCATCGGACGGGAAGTGGTGATTGGGACAGTTGGGACTTCGGGACATTTGGGACCTTGGAATGGTTGGGACACTTGTGACCTTGGTTAAGCTTTATGCCTCAAGTACGACGAGCAAAACCATCTCCATCGTTTCACCCTTCACGCAGACTTCTCCATCGTCAGGCCTTTGTGATTGTAGCGGATGTTGTTTGATGGCAATCCCTCAAGCGAACTTCCACCTGTACTTGTATGACCATACACATCTATCTATCGGCAAGGTTGCATTTTTCTTGAGGGTGCAGGAAGGAGGGCTTTGTTGTGTCATATTTCTGTCTTCCCTCTCCTTCCCAGATTTTCATATGAAGCTATTGATAACTGGTAGTCATCAAGCTAACAATAATATCGTTTAAAAGCCTCCCACGGAAATTTGTCACAGTTACATTTCGATGTTTATTGAGCACTAAAAATTTATCTGGAGGAATAGAATTCTGTCTTGGCGCATAAACGACAAGAGCAGTAGCATCTTTTTTAGCATCCAAAATATCTTCAATTTTATTTTCCCAATCATCCCAATGAACTAAAAATAACGTAGCTTTTTCCCCTCTACCTAAGTCATTGTCGGAAGCAATGGTAATAATGTTCCGTTTGCTTAAAAGTTTCGTGTCTTCCAGCAAATTCATCATGCCTGTTAAATTATCTCCCTTGGCAAAGATGGCAATTTTCCTTTTAGAGAGGCCCTTACCCAGCCTGTATAAAGCAGGAATGATCCCTCTAAGCCAGGCAATTGTTCCAAGTATTAGAGACACCAATAAAAGCGCCGATGATACCAAACCTACCCAGTCTAGAAATGTAAGCACTATCATAAGAACACCTCACACGAAGTTTGTTAGGTTTGCAGGAATCCCATAAATGGGAAACTGCCCCTTTTGTCTGCTACGCTCACAGCGTAGTATGAGAAGCCACAGAAGTCATCAGTGTGTACGCATCTCTGCATGTTATCCCGGTACGTCCCAGGTATCGGCTATGCGTTTGCCCCGGCTAGCGGGCGTGTCGAACCAGTCGCGTTTGCTGGGATAGTAGTAGTCGGCATTGGGATCTGGCGACCAGCGCCAGATGCGGCTCAGGTCATCCATCGCTATTCGCGACAAGTGCTGTTCAATAAAGGTGTCGATATGCTCGTAGAGCACTTCGGTCCATATGGTGTCGCCCTCATAGAGGGTTTTACCACCCTTTGCTCCGGGCTGTCCGTAGCTCGTGTAGCGCGTGGAGTAATCCACCAGTGTCAGGCGGAGTGGGCGAAGCTCTACGGAGCCAAGTCCCATCGGCTTGCCATAGCCGATCTTGTGCCGCATCTCATCTTCTAGCGTAAGGGCCAGCAGCAGCACGCCAAACTCATCAGGTTCAAGGTTAGTGAAATCGACGCGGAAGTGGAAACTGGACTCAATATCAAGTGGCTGGATATAGCGATTCGCGAGTATCTGATTTCTGCCGAAGTATATCAGTTGCTTTTCGGTAAGCAACTGGCCCGGTGAGTGATGGAAGTAGAACTTACGCCCGGAGATATGTTGTTTCTTCTCATCCAGGTAGAACTCCTCGTGGCGCGGCTTCGGTTCCACGAGTACGGCTGTATAGAGCGGGTCATACTTATACGCTTTGTCCGGATACGAGACGGCATCCCCGATGTTGACCTTGCCGAGGAAGATATCGCCGCCCTTGAGCATCCCGAAGGTGCGACAGGCTAGACACAGATTCGTCGCGTCCCTACAGGGCTGAAAGCTTTTTAACACGCGCTCTTGATAATGCACGCGATGCCCCTCGTATTCGCCATCGTATAGCGTCAGGCATCCGTTGCCGAGCGTTTCGACGACCGAGCGCACCATACCCTTGAGCGAACTGCCTGGAATGATGAACGCTCCCTGCTGGTTCTGCATCGACTGGGCAGGCCGCGTCGGATCAGTTGGCGCGACGCCAGAATTTGCGATGAAGAGAGGCGTCTCGGCGTAGATGTCCATATCCAACGAGCCTGAAAACAGCCGCGTGTCTGCTTTGACCAGCTTGTGATGCCACGTCGGTTTGTGGCGTTCCGGCGGCTTGCTCCAGTCGATACGCGCAAAGTCATACGGGTTCATAGCTACTCCTTCGCTGGTATCAGACCCAGAAAGCGATACATGTGGCCTAGCTCTGGGTGATCATATTCATGTGCGACCAATTGTAGGCGTTGCGGCTGTCGCTCACGGTCCAATCGTGGGTAGCGCAGCAGACGCGGGACACGCGTCTCAGCATACAACCCCTCTTCCGATTCTAATCCCATCTCTGTGAGCCTGTCCTTACTAAGTAGCTCACCGAACAGGTAGTAATTCCGCCCTACACCCTCATGATGCAATGCTGCTTTGGGCTTCAAGTTC
The DNA here is from genome assembly GCA_051004815.1 of Ktedonobacteraceae bacterium. GTDB lineage: Bacteria > Chloroflexota > Ktedonobacteria > Ktedonobacterales > Ktedonobacteraceae > JBBQXY01. Next base: position 9,867 of record JBPCJY010000228.1, on the reverse strand, counting down.
TCCGGTAACGTACGATCCACGCCAATATAGACCACGCGGGTCTTGCCTACTGTCACAGCATCCTGCTCCCAGCGCAACTCGAAGTCCCGGTGAAAGACACGGCCCGATGTATAGGAAGCAATATTGAGGCCTGCTTCATCAATACCGTCTTTCAGGTAAGCGAAGCGCAGCAGGTTCTGCCGTCCGTCATCCGCGACTAGCGTTTTCGGCTGCCGTTCGACCAGCACGTAAGCATTGGACGGGAAGTCACACGCCTTGACCAGTGCAACGATATCCGTTACCGTGCCGCTATAGAGCGTCTCTTCTGTCGTCATAGCACTCTCGCTCCCTAACTGCTACGTGCGAGCGACTGGTCGCGCCAGCACCTTTTCCGGATCCTCTATCGACCATGCCTTTATACGGTTAACGAACTCGGTAATGGCAGCATCGCGCAGGTTCGTAAGGTCATCACCGCCGAAGGCACGCATGAGGCGAATGCCACGCGGCTCGGCCTGTAGCGGGGATTTCAAGGTCAAGAAATCGTCGCGCCATGTGCCATAGCTGCCATCGTCCAGCCAGCGACCAAGGCCCCACAATTGCTCCGCCGGTTCGTGACTCTCCCGCATGGCACTCACTACAAATCCGCCTGGACGCCCGCCCGCGCTCTTGTCGCTGATTTCTGCTTTGACCTTGCCCAGCCCACGAGATCGGCCAGAGCCGATGCGGATCAATTCGTCCTCCATATCTTGCAGGACAGCGAACAGCATTCCAAGCTGCCAGACCTCGTAGTTACGCAGGTGGATATCCGTCTCGAAAGCCACATCTGAACTGACCACCTCCAGTTCGAACTTCGCGCCGTGGCTCGCCCCGCCTGTCAGCCGGTCGATGCCGATGCCATCGCGCTGCTCCTTGATCTCTTTCGAGACAAGGTAGGCGTCGCCGATGGCGATGCGGCCAATAAAGCCGGTCGAGCCGAACAGCCTGCAGGCCGGGCAGGACGCCGCGTACACGAGATCGCTGCGTTCTTCCAGCCAGCGACGGTTCTCCTCACGCCTGGCTATCTGGTTAAACATCCCACCGCAGGAGTCGCGGTAGTCGTGTCGGCGCTGCTCAAGATCGGCCTGCTTGCCTTCGTTGCCCTCGAAAGGATAGCAGACGACGCGCGGTTTCAGGCTGCACGCGATCTTTTCCAGGTGGCTGCGGAAGACACCCTTGAGTGAACTACCCGGTAAGAAGACCTCCTGCCTGCCGTTGCGCCAGGTCAGCACGGGCGTCATATCTGGCCCGAAGACGCTGGCGTGGCCAGACTTAATCAACATCGGCCCCGTCGTAGTGATGCGCAGCGTGAGAAACGCCTCGTTCATCAATTTTCTTAACATCGCGTCGATCCTTCCCTACGCAAAAATGTCCTCTATGTATTTAGCAATAAATGTTGGGCCATCTACCTGATCTGAGAAGGTTTTTCTGAGCAGGTAGTCGCGCATCCGTTGCCTGCGCTGCTCCATGCTGACCTCGCGCTGCTTCACACCTTCTTCGAACAACTCCAAAGCGGAGACCCGCAAATTTTCCAGTTGCGCCACACCCAGTCCTCGTGAGCGTTTGCCGCCGACCACTCCGAAGCCATGTACGAACTCACTCAGTCCTACACAGAGCAACTGTATATCGCGCTTCGTAGCGTTTTCCAGCAGGATATTCAGCTTGAATGTCGCGCTGGCAGGCACTACTTCAAAGTCATACTTGAAGCGGTCACGCGCCTTTTCAGTATCGCGGTCAATCGCTACACCGTCACGCACCTGGATCATGCCGCTCCATTCCTCGTCTGGCATGTAGAGATCGCTTACATTCAATCGGGCGGCGGTGAAAGGGGAGCCGAACAGCAGGCAAGTATCGCACAGGTCACCAATGGCCTCTTCAAGAATATCCTCTGTAGTTTTTCCCTCTGGAGGATTACGCCTCGATTGCGCAATTTCATGCTGCTGCACCGTCGGGCAGACCTTCTCTCCGCGCTCATGTGCTTCCTTTAGCTCTTTCTCGCTCAGTTCCCTCAGCGCACACGACGAGAAACCGGGAAGATTCGGCACAATCTTCTCGATAGTGCTGCGCAGCGTGCCTTTGAAGCTGGAGCCGGGGATGAACGGCTGTTGCTCCGGCGTGAGTACCACCGGGCTATCACTGCTGGTCAAGGTGATTTTGCCGCCTCCAATGTGCAGTGCCGTCTTCATTTCTAACTGTCCCGTGAAGATATAGCGATTGCGCAGTTCGTAGCGATTTGTCAGTCCCCGGCGATCAATCTGTCCGCTTATGGTCATGGTTGCCTCCTATTATTTTGCTGCGGTTGTCCTTGCGGCCTGGTTCCCGCACCTCCTGTTGTCCTCTGTTGTCCTGGTTGCCCTTGCTGTCCTTGCGGCCTGGCTCCTGGTTGCCCCTGGCGTCCTTGCTGTCCTTGCTGCCTACTACCTCCTTCACCGCCACGCGTTCCCTGACGCCTTTGCTCCTCTTCGGACTGCAATAACACACCATTCTCCGCCAGCACATGCTGGATAAATTCGCACGCCAACAGTGCCATCAATTCATTTACCTCCTCCCGCGTCTCACTCACACTACGCCCAGGCACATCTTCAAGCAGGTGAAACTCATTCCTGAGCCGCGTGTTATGTAGTCGCGTCAGTGTTTCCTCTAAAGAGGTATAAAACTTCTTGAGGTGCAATTTTGCGTAGGGCCAGTTGCGATCGCGCTGGTGGGTGATAAACTGGTAAAGTGCCGGGTATTGCACCGACGCGGCGGCGTTGAAGAGACCCGTCACCTGGCTGTTCGGCAGTGCCTGCGACCCCTGCACGTGCTTCTGCATGAAGGCCACCGCTTCAGGATACAGTACTGTATCGCTCAATAGCCAGATTTTTTTCAGTTGCGCCGGTGTAAGCATAGCAACTATGCCTCCTTCCCTTAATTCTACTGGTTGACCCGGTACTCGTATTGCACCACCATCTGCCGGATGAATTGGCGCATCAGCAGCAAGTAGACCTCCCTGCGCTCTTGCTTATCTTCGTCGCTTTCATTCCCGATGCCTATCGCAGTAGAGATAGGGACAATGCTTTCGGGCAGCTTCGTTTCAAGGTAGGTTTTGAGGCGTTCGCCGAAGCCCTCATGCGCATCTTTCTGGTCTGGCAGCGGCTTTCGCCAGTAATCATAGCGGGAAATCTGTTTTTTGAGATAGTCGAAGACATCTGTTACCTTCAAGGTGCTTTCGGCGATATTTTCGAGGCTGGTCATCTGGGAGCGATGCGTTTTCTTCAAGGCTGAGGCTGCGTGATCTCCCAGTCCAACAGCATCGCTGTAGAAGAGTTCCGACTGATGATTGACCTCACGAATGATCTTCATTTTCCGGTTCATTTCAACGTTTCCTCCAGGTGGAACGGGTCGGATACGCAGATGCGCCCGAAGCCCTCTGCTTTTCTTCGACCAATACCTGCTTCCTCAAGTTTGAACAGTGCTTCCATGAACGCCTTTTTCGCCTCGTGCGACGCAACCTCTGAGGAAAACAGAAAGACGGAGCCGGTCTCTATGGCGACCTCCCTCGTTCTGGGCATGCCCCATAGCTCGTTCCAGCCCCTCACCTGCTGCGTACTGGCGTTCTGGTACTCTAGTTTTAATGTGTCGGCGGGTAATTGTAGCATTTCTTCCAACATCTGTTTATCAATGACTCCTCGATAACGCAGCAGTTCATCATAGGCGATCACTGGCGAATGCAGTGTCACGGCGAAATACAACGGCTTGAGTTTTAGCGGCCCAAAGGCGTCTTTGACTCGATCGTGCAGCTTTGTATCAAGCTCTGCAACTCGCTGCTTGAAGTGGTCGAATCTGCCCTGCTCACCAACCGTTATCTCAGTGAGAGAGAGATGTGCTTTGCCCATGCCTCTGCTACGTCCCGTTCCGATGCGTACCAGCCCCGACGTGCCAATTTCGCTGATAAACTGCTGTAATGATTGCGCAAGCTCATCCTCGACATGGAGCATACCCCAGAAGCGCGTATGTTCCTCAAAAACCTGGCGGCTATACAGGATGCTCTCCTGCACCGTGCCGGTTGCACGATTGATGCCCGTGCGCGTCTGTAGACGCGTCTCCGCCTCCGCCTTCGCTAGCTGCCCATCACTATCTCTGCGCCGGTAATAGCCGGAGAAGCGATCCATTGGCCTTTTGCAGGCAGGACAATTCTTTCGACCTTCTTCATGGAAAGGTTTGAGCAGGGTTGCCGCATCGATCGAAGGATCTGCCTGGCCGCCTAACGTGAACACTGCCCAATCCAGCAGGCTATCGCGCACGCCATGCCGCTTTTCATCAACCTCTTCGTCTGTCAGTGGCAGAAAGCCCGGGAAGCGTTTGCAACTCTGCGCCGTCTTCGGCAAGGGGTAGACAGGAAGGTCGCTTGCTCCTTTGAAATCATCGTTCGTAAATGACGCCGGATACAGGTCAGGATAGTACACCTGTCCGCTCAGAAACAGCCTTTCAAAGGTGCTTGTGGCACCTGGATGCGCCAGCCGGTGTAGCGCGGCAAGACTACCGAGTAGCGTGGTTCCTGAGATATACGCGGCATTCTCAACGCCCCCCGGCGCGTGATCAGCGCGTATCGCCAGTGGCGACAGCGCTTCCAGTTGGAGAGAAAAGTGTTGCATCTTTTCGTTAGCCCTCCCTGCCATACGTCGCTAACGCGTCAAGCTGCTCGAACCATGCTTCCCAGATTGGTCGCTCGACCGGCAGGTCATTGACCGCAAGTTCCTTGATCTTGCAGGTGCAGCGTCCCTTGCCCGACGATTTATTCGCGCCAACCGCATCAATCACATGCAGGCCAGCCAACATGAGCAGCAGCGAATAGGTAGGCTGCACCGCTTGTTGCGCTGACTCCCCACTGGTAGCGATGGCGGTGCATTCGAGCCAGCCCTGGATTTCACCCTGGAAGGCCAGGTCGTGTGTGCCGTATTCACTGGTATATAATGCCCCTGGCACCGCTGTACGCGTGAGACGATCCATACGCACCTGCGTGGACACCTCCACCTGCAATTCTTTATACCGGCCCTTGTCATCACTACGAGACTGGCTTTCGTACTGCACAAGATCAGTCTCGCTCTGTCGCGCATCGTCGAAGAAGAGGCGTCCCGGTCGGTTCTGCGAACCGAAGATGCGTGTAATCATGGTGGGGTTGCCACGTCCCAAACCCAGTAGAGCTGCATCCGCGTCGTGGGGGCTCCGCACCTTTCCCGTCCCCTGGGCATCCTCGTAGAACCGTTCCAGTTGCTCGCATCGTTCGCGCAGCACGCCCTTCAACGTCGAACCCGGCATGTAGAGATAGCCGCCATCATCACGGATAACCGTCCGGTCGATCATCCCCTGCCGAATGCCAGTGCCAAAATGGAATGGGGTCGCGAACGTGAGCGTGTATTCGATCTTCAGAAGGTCAGTTTGCATTGTCTCTCACCTCCTCTTCCTCTCCCTGTTCTATGAAATTGTAGAGCTCGACAAAGTCCAGCAGCGACGTGCGGTAAGTCTTTGGGCCATCTCCAAACCACGGGAAAGTGACACGTTGGAATAGCGTACTCGGCTTCTCTTCATCATAATAGGGCTCCTGGTAACGTTTCCCCAGAATATTGACATGTTCCATCACGAAGTCGCGCTGTTTGGCTTGCCAGTTGCTCAGCACCGCCATACCTTCATAGACCGAGGTAGTCAAGTTCATTTTCAGTACAGCATCACGCACCTGGTGCAGCTTAGTACGTCCCAACCCTTTGCCTCTTCCCTTACGAATCGCCTCCAGCAGCATCTCCAATTCCTCGACTGTGTAGGGCCGCAAGGTGGCATACATGGCAACTTCGCGCTCGCCATCCTGGACATGCTTGTTATAAAGCGATTTATAGACCTTTTTGAAGCTAAGGCTACCGCTACCAGTAACACTCATGAAATTGATGTAGGTTTTTTCATAGTCCGAAGCCAGGTGCTTTCTGCTATCTCCCTCTTTTTTAGCGTGTTTCAGCGCGTCATGCGCGAGGGCATAAAGCAGCGCAAAAGGATAATTTACTGGCGCAAAGACAACTCCGATTGAGAGGGTAAATCCCTTTCCATCCAGGCTAAATTTCTGCGTCTCCTCGTGGAATGTCTTCGCCAACGTGCAAGCTACATCCAGTGCCTGAGGAGAAGGCGTTACGATGATGGCGTCATCTCCTCCCATCATCAGCATGTCGAACGGAAAGCGGGGAGGAGTTTTCCCCTCAGCCGGAACAACTTGTAAGTGTCGCCTCACGGCCTCGCTCATGGCTTTATAAACGGCAGTATCGATGTTCTTCGCTGTATCACGCACATCTTCCAGCGTCTTCAAGCCAGCAAAAACCTGTCCCATGCTGTTGCCATCCGCGTAAACCAGGGCAAGATAGTCCTTCCCGCCAGTAATGCCGCGCAGTTCATTGAAATCGGGCGGTCGTTCCGTCTCTACACGGATATCGTATTCTTCCCTGTTCAGGCCGCCTATCATGCGTGCCCAGGCATAGCCATGGGTTACATTATGCTCGAAATCGACAGTTCCTGTAGATCTGTACTCATTGACAATAGTTACAATGCTTCTTTTGATTGCATCGTCTTCGTGCCGCTTACTCCAGCACACACTACAATAGCGGTCGCGCTGGCTTGCCAGATCATTTACCTCGTCATTGGCCTCGGAATAATCGCGATATTCGGCGTTGCGCGTGCCACAGGCACTACACGGGCGTAGGAAGGGGTGTGAGGGCAGCGAGATAACGGCAGGAGCTGCGCTTTTCTTTTGCATCAGCTTGTAATTGAGCATTTCCCGCTCTATCCTGCTATCCTCGTGCCAGGCGTCCATTCCTTCAGGAAGTTCCTGCACGGCATAGGTGATCGATACGCCCCCATTTGTCTGTTTGCGATACTCTCTCTGGATACGCTGCCCATATTCTTCTGCACGAGTCGCGTCTCCCTCAATCAGAAACAGTCCCGCGCCACCATTGGCAAACACTTTCTGTCCACCATATTCCTGCTCGGCAATCTCGAACATCGCCCTTCGGTTGAGCGTATCGAGAATAGAGCTGGCTCCGCGAATCTCCTGGAGTCTGTTGGTCTCAAACACATACCCATGAATGTGGTCTGTGTCTAGCGTGATGAGTGATTGCTGCCCCACGAATCTCTTTCCTCCAGCCTTTTGAAATTGCAGTAGATTTATTTGCGCACATGCATTATAGCATAGTCGAGGCGAATCATATACTAGAAATACTTCCGACTTATTTCAGAAGAAGTTCTAAAAAAAGGTACCATGCTTTATCGTCGCATAAGTACCTTTTCACAAGTTATTTCAAGCCCAAACGGGGTTGATCTCAGGATTTGCATACCTAGAGATCAAAAGTCACCGTAGGAACGCCAGTCTGTTTCAATCTCACGTGAGTTCAAAGATCGCAATCCCTACACTATAAAATATACCATATTGAAAGGGAAACAGCCACTGCTACCTTGCTTATTTACCTTTTTTCATGAAAGTAATAGCAAGGCAGCAGTGGCTGTTTTTACTCTAGTTGTTTACACCCTCGACATGTGGCGTAAACCCCATTGACCAGAAAAAAGCACCTACTAACATGTGGGTAATAGGCAGTATTTGCTCACTTCGTGTAATTCCATAAACAACTAAAGTTAATGCAATCAACGCAGGAAGCTGAAGTTGCCTCAACCCTTTTTGAAACTTGCCTCTCTTTGAAAGAGATTTGGCGTTGCTACTGTGACGAATGGAGTCTAGAGTGTTTTCTGTTGGTGGTGGCTTATCCATTAGTTCCTCCTTTAAATCCTCAAATTAGAACACCAACATACAAGATGGTATTCTCTGATACAAAATGTAACATAAAACAATCACTAATTCAAGTGGATTTAGGAGCATTTTTCGAAAGTCCCTGTTTTTCATGCCGACTCGCACAGTCATCTTTGCTTCGTTCGTCAACAGCATGAAATCATTTGGACATTTCATTTGAAATGCCGCCTCCGGCGGCGGCGGGATAAGGAGGGAAGCTAGGGCGCAGCCCCTCGCATCCCCGCTCGTCACATGAAGATCAACAAAGCACTACGCTATTCTCACTTGCCCCATTCCCATGGCTGTCTTATAACCCACACCGCAATAAAAGGCCAGCTCTCCCAACAACAACATCTGCTGGCGCACAGTCAGGGGCGACTCCTCGGTCGTAGGTTCGTCGGGGCCACGTAGGACGTATTTGCAGGTGCCGACGAAGCCTTGCTGGGCGTGGGTCGAGAATTTGACCACATGAGGCTTGAGATTATAGTCGGCGATGATGATGCCTTCGTCCTGGATGTATTGCTCAATAGCTTCTCTTTGTACAAGGTTTACCAGTTCGGGCGGGGCCAGCTCGTTCCAGCGTTTCGCCAGGTTGGGGAAGACGTAATTGGGCAACGGGAGGAGCGCGCTGTAATTGCCATATGCTCGGTTTTTGGCACTGCCCCGGTTGAAGGTGGTTAGCGAGGCAAATTCGCATTTCAACGGCACAGTCTTTCCCAACTTTCTCACCCGCACGGCTTCTACTATATCAGCGAACGAGGTAAAGCCTGTCCATCCATCGGCATTGCCGTTCTCGATTACAACTTCTTCGAGCAGCAGCGATTGCCTACCGAGGCGCATGAATGGCGGTTTGACTCCCCTGCTATTGCCGGAGCGGGTAAAGTCAGTCAAGGCTTTGTGGAAGAGTGGGAAAAGCTCACCGAGGAGCAAGGTGATACGAATGGTATAGATCTTTTCCGGCGAGAGTGGCCAGTGGATGTTCCGGCGTTCAACCTCGAGCTTCTTTTCCTGGGACAGCGGAAACTGCAAGCTGGAACAGGTGAACAAGCGACGTTTATTGCCCTCGTGCAACCACGTTGCCACATCAGGAGCGGCAGAACGTAGCCAGTCGAGCCATACGGCATGTACCAGTTCGCCATTGAATGGCATCAAGGTTCCCTCTTGAATAGGCCGCAGCTTCAAAAGGAAGGCGTAAAGCTTCGCGGGCGAAGCGGCAGTCAGAGCCGTTACTGTTGCTGGAGTTTCCGGTGAGAGAGATGAATTATCCATAGCCACTGTTTCTTCCTTCCAAACATTTGTAGCACCATTATACCTTAAATCTCTACTCTATTCCACTATCTATCATGTAATCTCACCATTCGCGTAAGAGGATTTGGCTAAAACGAATTATTCGCCCCACTTGATGGATAAAATAGCCATATTTGATGGTTACTTTCCCCACTTGAGAAAATCTCATTTCATCGAACAGTGTAAAAATTCTCAAATGGCTGTGAAACCGAGCGAAATGAGCTATGGCAGTGTTTTTTCACCGTTTTCACCTAGAATAATTCGTTTTTTCTTCTCGCGATTACGCGAATGGTGAGTGTAATGGCTCGCATGTAGAAATGTTGGTCAATCGACAAGCAACAGAAGCAAGTTACTGGGGTTTATGAGGCTCTGCTGATGGCAAACAATGGGGCATTCCGCCGCCGAAGATGATTCCATGCCCGGCTGGCCGTAGCGGAAACGCGAGTTGCTATACCTTTAAGTTGTTGAGGTAGTCGGTGTTGAAAAGGTGAGAAGTTCATCAGCAGCTTCTATAAAGTGGTTCCATCCCAGACGGGCTTCCCAGGCCATTTAGCCCCTAGTCACTGGTGACTGATCCAAAAAATCCGATTAAGGTTTCAAGCGTCATGACACCGCGGTGTCAGAGAAGAGCATGAAAATGGCATATAATGAGCGAGGCGGCAATGAGATGAGATCGTTGGGATTTGGTACCACCCAAGTCCGTGTTTCAAGCTGATCCTGGCGCGTCCAGCAGAGCTGAGTGTCACCACGGGTGTCCCCGTGAGTACGAG
>JBPCJY010000227.1:0-76183 GCA_051004815.1 Ktedonobacteraceae bacterium | reverse complement strand
CAACGCGAGTCTCTTCGTGAGACGTTTATTGGTTTTCTCAACGCCCGTTATCCGATGCTGGTTGATCTAGCTCAAGAACAGATCAGCGGCATCACTGAAATCAAGCAGTTACAGGAGATCTTGAATAAGGTCTTCTACTTGCAGACGGCAGGCGAGATCGAAGAATACTTGCTGTCACTACATGATGATGCCACCAAAAACTGATATGCCATCACGCACAAACTGACAGCAGATGCTACTATTGCGAATATCGCGGTTACTCACATGACTATTTATGTGATGACTGAAACCACTCTCTCTGCTCTCCATGCCAGTAATGGGAGTTTGCTCTGGCAGACTCCCATTACTGGTTCTATGGTAGGACCGTAGGGTGTGCCATCGTTGGCTCAGCCACCAGATGGCTCCAGCTGCCAGGATGACCAGCATTGGCTCGATGGGGGCGCGAAAACGGGAACTACCATAGAAGTAGAGGCTTTGTCCTATATTGACCAGGATGAGCAGATAGATGAAAAGCAGGTGACGCCACTTTCGCCATGTGAGCAGTAAGCCGAGCGCGGCCAATGCAAAAACCAGGTACGATGTGATTGGAATGATCGCCATCACTATCTTGGATGACAGGCGAGCAGGAAATTGATTCATCGGGAGGTCCGCCTCAGGTGTAGAGGGTGTCCACAGGTATTTCATGTGTAGGCAGAGCAGGTAGGGCATTTCAGCGAGATGCTCCTCTACCCACTGTCCCGCCATGTGTGAGTAATCTCCATTTTGCCGTACTTCGCAGTCTGCCCGACATGGCGAGTAGATTTGTCCGCCCTGGGGATAGACGAGACTGGGCCGAATCCAGATGCCGCGAAAAGGGCCATCATCCAGGATCAGGTGATTGTAGGCTCCCAAAAGGACAATACCATCTCCCGTGGCGACAGGCACAACATGATGAGAAACCAGATAGTTGCGTACCGTCCAGGGTGTGACGATAGCAAGTGCCAGTACGGTGATAATGACGACACTTCTCACAGCTGCACGCCAGGAAAGCCACTTTGCGCGTATCGCGATAATGGCCCAGACGAAAACTAAGGTAAGGACAATCAACCCATTGGGGCGCGTCAGCGAGAGCAGACCAAGCAAGAGGCCGCTCACGATCATCCAACGGTACTTCGCGGTCTGCTGAGTTAAATAGAGCGTATAGGTACACGCTAGTAGCAGAAAGGTATAGAGGGATTCCGAATAGAGCCAGCCATCATAGAGGAAGAGGCCAGGATACACAGCCGCACTAATACCCGCTACTATGCCTATGCGCCGCCCAAAAATATCTCTGCTGAATAGCGAGACGAGCATACACGTACCGGCCCCAATAAAGCACAAAAAGAAACGCACAAAGCTATTTTTATGGCCCAACACCGCGTAGATACCAGCAATAACGCCCGGCCAGAGTGGCGCACGACCAACCGTGGCATCCATTGGATTCAGGCAGAAACAATGCTCATTCAGCATGTGGAGCGCGATTTTCTCGTAGGTCGACGAGTCGTAGTGAGCAATATATCCTTTACCAACGGTGACATTATAGATGATGCGTACCAACAACGCGAGGCAAAATAGTGCCAGTATGGGCAGATATGGTTGTAGGCGTTTCACTCTTCTTCCTCCCTCCGAACTATCCATAAAACCATTGTGTAGGACGTTTTGTATGTTTAAACGTAACTGGTTGGGACTTCTCGTCGCCTACGGCAACTCGTCCAATTAGTATGATGTGGTGCAGAGTTTTTGCAGCCTGCTGCAAAAACTCTGCACCACCTCATACCAATTTGATGTGAACACCAGGAAGACCGCTTCTCACTCCCCGCGTGAGTCAAGCAATGTCGGGTGGTGTGCATCCAGGATGGCCGAGGTAAAGGTTCCCCCGGCATATTCCTTCAGCAAGGCAAGCAGGTCGTGCAGTGCGGCCTCGATGTCCTGGTGGCCTGTGGCATGGTGCGCTTCGATCGTGATGAGGCACTCTCGCGTCTGCGCGACAGCAGCACTTGGTTCGCTTTGTCGCCAGCACCAGCGGCGTGCGATCACCAGCCTGGTTTCATCAGAGAACACCACCTCGCCTGGCTTCGGATGATCCTCGTCGCTTTCGCCCAACTCGCTGTAGCGTTCTGAGCCATCAGCAAAATGTACCGTCACCGTCCCCTGCAAGGCAGACCTCTCAAACACCGCCACAGGCAACCCATAGCGGATGCTCACGAGATTGCCGAGATCGACCAGCAGATTGATACTTGGAATATCGCCTTTTTTGGTCAAGCGGCGCAAAAGGGCTTCAGCGGCACTGCGGTATTGTGTCGGGTCCACCCCAAAACCGCGAAACGCACGTCGCCAGGCCGCCAGGGACTCAATCTGGCTCAGGGGCGTGTTGCCAATGCATTGCAGGACCTGCTGCTGTTCGATCTGGTAAAGAGCCTGCAAACGGGCTGGGGTTGGGCCGTTCGTCACATTCCGTGCCAGGATAGCTCCGCCAACGATCTGCGGGTACCGCGTCAAAATGTCCGGGTGATATTGGAAAATATGCATTGTTGTCTCCACTTCTCGTAATATCTTTTCAGAAAGCGCTTGTTTTGCATTATACACAAAGAATGGGAATGAGAATACATGAAGCGTTGTATTTGAACAAACTTGCTATTTTCTGCTATAATGAAAAAAATGGCATAGTAGAGGCAACTCTTAAAGCTGCTACTTTCTAAAGGAGTGGGAGATGCAACAGGACACTCAGCACAAAAACCAACCTGCGCGGGAAGCCTCGGCGGGAGCTATTGCGACCGACGAGACGACCGTCTTGCAAGATAACCTCTTTACGGGGGCGGCAACGGTCATCACTGAGCCACCGAATCCCTTAGAGACGCCGTTTCCGCCGCTCGTGCGCACACATCCCTTGACCGATCAATCGAGCCTGGCGGCATGTGCTATCCCTTATCAGCAGGAGTTAATGTTGCGCGGTAAATCGAATTATACCGTCACCTGCTTTCTCTCTGATCTCAAGATGTTCGGTGATTTTATAGGCAAAGATACCCCCGTCGGGCGTATCACGAAAGAGCAGGTCACAGATTGGCTCATGAAGCTCAAGTTTGGTACGAAGGGACGCGTTCCCGCCCCCAAGACAATGGCTCGTCGCGTTACCTTCCTCAAAAACTTCTTTTCCTGGTTGACGCGTGAGCAGATCATTCGCGAAGACCCGTCCGCGAGTATTGCCTTGGAACGTCCCTTGCCGCCATTGCCGGAGCTATTGTTCGAAGATGAGGTGCAGCGACTATTAACGGCTGCCGCCGAGGATGTGCGTTGTCACTGCCTGGTGTACCTGGTGTTGCACGCGGGTCTGAAAAAAGAAGAGGTTATGGGCTTGCGTGCCAATCATGTCGATCTCTCTGACCCACAGGTACCGCTCATTACCATCCATTTCGCTGCCTCGACCGGTAAACAGCACCGCGAACGACGCCTCGCACTCCCTGCCGAGTTTACGACGGTCTACACTGATTACCAGGCCAAATATCGTCCGCACAATGATCTATTCGAGTGTACTGATCGCAACCTGAACTATATCCTGGGGCGGGCAGTCAAAGCGGCTGACATTCAAAAGCGTGTCACTTTGCAGCTGTTGCGTGACACCTTCGCGGTGCGCCAACTCAAAGCGGGCGTTACACCAGAAACATTGCGCGAAAAACTTGGCCTCTCTGACGAAGCCTGGTTAGAGTCACGCGAGAAGTACCGCCGCCTGGCCTTTGCCAAATAGCAGTTCAGTTCATTGGGGCATGCGTCGTGGCGGCATCTGTTGCATAGGTTGCGCTTGCGCCGTGCTATACCTGTACTGGACAGTTTTGCGATTTAATGCCTTGTTCAGGAAAATGGCGTTCAAGATAATGCCGACAATCGTCAAGGGGAGATTGCAGAAAAAGATACCAAAGCCCAACGTAAATACGGCTATCGCAATTGCCAGGGGCCAGATCAGTAAAAAACTGCAAACGAGCAGGATAATTCCGGTCGTCGTTTCTCCTGCCACCAGCCAACCAACACCATAGATACCAAATAAGGAACAAATAATCTCGACCAGCAGGGCATTACTTTTGCTGGGCGAAGGTGCCGCGAACGTATTCACTACCGTGACATTGATCTGCGGTTGCTGATACTGTGGCGGCGCATTGAATGATGAGGCGTACCCTGTATTGTACTGCGGTGGTGGTGGTGGTGGTGCATAGCTTAGGCGCGGCGGTTCCTCGACAGGTGGCCAGGGCTGGTAGCCTTGCTCATAGGTCGGTATGGGCTGTGGGTCGCCATACTCATCACGCGGATAGGCTCCATAGCTGGTTTGCTTTGGTACTCCTTCCTGTGCGGAGGCAGTCGGTGTCGGCGTCCTGCATACTGGGCAAACAGTCAGACCATGCGAAATTTCTGTTCCACACCGTTCACAGGTCATAGTAAACTACCCCCTTTTTCGTCTTCTTCCTCTATGAAACCCTCTCACTATCCATAGAAAAGCCATGCGCTTATATATATCGCGAGGATAGCTGGGTCGTTCTTACTGAGTATACGTTTAGATGCCGTTCCTGGTTGCTAATCAGGACAGGGCTGTTGCAAGGATATCTTCATTTTTTACCTATGCAGAATGCACATTCCAACCACTGCTATCATCACTGATTTCCAGTGTACCGACTTGCGCCGTCTGTTCCACCTGCGCTTTCAATTGGGTCAGTACCGACGGTAGCGTAATAATGGGTGATGTGCCAGCTTTGCGCTGTTTGGCACTCAGACCGGCTGGTGTAATGACCACGTATGAAGGTTTGACCTCCTGCAAGATTGTCCCTAACGCAGCGGGAAAATCTTTGCCAGCTTCCGCTACAACCTGGACAATATCTGCCTGTAAGTAGCTCGGTGCTATAGTAGAGAGTAGTTCCGTGAGGGCGTATTTGCTCATCGCGGTGGCACCGATGAACAGCATTTTGAAGTTCGGCGTACTCAGTCGGAAGAGCAGGCCATTGTCTAATTCCTCGTCACTCCCTTTATGCAAGGGCGAAGGAGGCGAGAATATTTGCAGTGTCACTTGTAAGCCCAACATTATGGTTGCGCCTTGCCGTACCTGCATATAGTGCAGGTTACGTGCAGCAATTGTGCTTCTCCACAAGGCATAGCCCGTGTTGGGATGGAGCATCCCCGCGTCTATCACGGTACCGATCTGGTAACGACCAACAATATCTTGCAGACCAGTCAAGTGATCCGTTCTGGGATCCGTCAAAATGACCATGTCGAGCGAGCGTTGCCAGGGTGGTAAGCGGCTATCTAACTGCTGTGAGAGCGAAGTCGCGTCTAAACCACCATCAATCAGAGCCGTTTTCCCATCTGGCGTTCGAATCAACACGGCCTCGCCCTGGGCGATTTGATTGGCAGGGCCGACATTCAGAAAGGTAATCGTGAGCTGTCCATTGGCATGATTGGCCAGGGCGGCTGTTCCCGTGGCGAGGAGAATGAGCACTGCCGCACCCACCTGCAAGAGACGTAATATGCGTCGTGATAAGAAAGACGGATGGGTGCCATGGCTAGCATTACTATGTTGAGCTTGCTGCAAGTGGGGCCACTTAGTCAGCGTGAAACTGATCAGAAGGGCCAGCAGCCCATAATAGCCCCAGACTAAACCACTATTCAGATTGCTAACATACGGTATATATGCCCCTGGCAAATTGCTACACCACTTGACGATGGTAGCGACATACCAGAGGATAGGCCATGCTATCCAGCCAAAGAGTATGCCCAGGGGTGCGAATAGTAAACCCGCCCCACAAATCAGGAGGCCCAGCAGTATCATGATACCCAGCAATGGAACGCTCAAGATGTTGGCGAAAGGTGAGATGAACGAAATAGTATTAAAAGTTACCGCAACAATGGGTAGAGTGGCGATTTGTGCCGCCAATGTGACCGCGCCAATTTCCACGAGCGTATGTCCGAAAGGAAGACGCTCAAGGGGCAGAAATAGGCGTTGGATAAGCGGCGTGAGGTATACGATACCAATTGTGCCGAGAAATGAGAGGAGAAAGCCAACGTCCCACAGGACAAAAGGATTAAGCAGGCTCATTAAAAAGGCGGCTAATGCGAGAGCGGTATTAATATTGTAGTAACGGCCCAAACGCGGCGCGATGATCAACAGTATGCCCATGATACCTGCTCGTAAAGCGGCTGGCCCTGCACCACTGAGGACGGTATAGATAGCAATACAGGCTACGACCATTGTCGTGGCCAACCAGCGCATGCTTTTCTTGCCATCTTTCTGCGCCGGGAGCAGGGGAGTTGTTGATGCATTGCGTTTTGCATATAGCCATCGTGTGCTGGCCAGTACAAGTCCGGCCAGGACGGTCACTTTGAAACCTGATGAGACGGTTAAATGGATGGTGCCAGTATTCTTAAAGAAGGAAGCAAGCACATTGAGCGCAGGAGTATGCAAGCCCAACAGTATAGCAATCATCAGTGCCGCTTCCGGTTGGGGCAGTGATTGAGCGATGATATTTGCCAGAGCGACGCGAAGGTGATAGAGGACAGCTATAATCGGGTTGCCACCGTTGCTACTGACGGTGATGCGTGGAAAAATCATGTTGGCGAAGACGCCGACAGGAGTGTAGGGCGAAGGAGGTTGTAGTTTTCCCTGTAGTTCAACGTTGTCCCCGTAATTTGCTCCATAGGGATCGTCGATCTCGCCGCCCAACGTCTGTACTTCTAATTGCCCATCGGCGTTTTGCCAGGAGGTTCCGTTGTTCCTGCTCAGGCTGCTCACTGCGATGAGGAGCACACGACTGCTACCTTGCAGTTTGGGTTCGTCGGAGACGGCACCTTGCACCTCCACTTTGTTGGTGCCAATAAAGTTTGAGATAGCTTGTGGATCACCGATAGGGGAGGCGACGGTATAACGCCACATGCCAAGCAGTAGCCAGAGCACGCTGAGCATAACCACGCGCGAAAGCGGGTCGCGCCAGAGGGGTATGAGTAAGAGCAGGGCCGCGCATGCACCCATCAGTAGACCCAGTGCAGGGAGCATAACCCACGAGCTGATAAGTATGCCGACCAGCCATGCTCCCACCACTACCACCAGTCCCATGCCGCGGAGGTCAAACTCCACTGTTTTATCGTGCGACATATAGCAACGCCCCCATTATGTGTTATTGGGTGTTTTTGGTCGTTGCTATCTGCCATCAGATTAGTGGGCCAGCATGCTCGCCACATATGCTACAGCCAGCAATGCGCCGTAGATGCCGAGACCAATGCCCAGGATGGCGCCTAGCCACCTGCCAACTCGACTGCCAACGTGTCCACCCTTGAAGATGCTGGCATCCATTGTACCCGCGATCATCCAGCCAAAGAGCCGCCCTCCTAATCTACCCACGAGGGAACCGACGCCTATACCGAGAAGGATGCACACGACCCAGATGATGACGTTAATGATGTTCAGTGTGCCTGGCGAGAGTGTCATCAAACCGTTACCTGCCCTTTTATTTTATCGTAGATCGACTTGCTCACTACCTGCAATAATTGATCTACGGATGTGTAAGGGCCATGTTGCAAACGAAAATTCACAATATTCTGTGCGGTAGTGCTGCTGACGTGCAAGTTCAGACGCATATCATCCGCGCTGGCGGTATTAATATTCACAAGCTGGCCAGTGGTCGCGGTGCCGCTTGCGTTGGGCGTTCCACTTGTTGATCCAGGCCCAGGGACACCGCCCAGATATGTGGGTGGAACCTCACCCACTAACGTGACATACACCTCTTCACCATCGGTTAGTTTGGCGGCTAAATTTAGCGTGACAAGGTCGGCCTTCGTCTGTGGGCCACCAGCAGCTTGCAGTAAATCGTAGACCCGTGCATTGATGCCCAGTGTATAAACGCCAGGGTTTTTGACCGCGCCCACAATATAAACCCGTATACTGCCACCGCTTGTGGAGCTTGTATTGTTGATCGCGCTCGCGCTCGTGCCAAAGTTTTGCTGAGTGGCACCTGGGCTAGCAGCCGGAGTTGCTGTACTGGGCGAGGTGAACCAGATACCGATGATCGCGAGCACAAGTATGAAAGCGATACCAAAGGGAATGATCTGCTTGAATTTTTTCATTCGGCTGGATTTAGCAGGTAGTAAAAAGTTCGTGATCGGCGTGATGGGTGGAGTGGGTGGAAAAGAAACTGCGGGCGAGGGCATGGTTTGTTGCCGCGAAGCTTGATAGGGCTGATATGATTGCCCACCCTGCATAAATGGTGGTGGTGTCGATGCCATGACCACGGTCCCTCCAACGTGTAATCACCGCAGTCTAGCATAGCAGCGTTTAGTGAAATTTGTCAATATGGAAAATCTCCTTGTCATCAGCTTATTTACCTGCTATACTGTGGCTATGACGGTGTAGCTCAATGGATAGAGCGCATGCCTCCGAAGCATGAGGCTGCGGGTTCGAGCCCCGCCACTGTCGCTATATCAATTAGTAGTACTGAGAATAAGAATGAAGGGCTTGCCAGCATGGCAAGCCCTTCATTCTTATTCTCAGTACTACTAACTTTACTATCCGATGCGGCGATAGCGGGCCTCGGCGAATGAGTAGATGCCGTAGGCGATCAGTCCCAGGGCGACAATGCCGAGTAGGAGTTGACCAAAGGGCTGGTGTGTCAGTTCCTGTAAAGCACTATCCAGTCCTTTTGCGTCGTTCGGATTGTGTTGGGCGGCAGCCACGATCATGAAAATGCCAATGATGGTGAAGACGACACCAAGGGCCGCGTAGCCAAACCGTCCCAGGCCGACGACGAACCGTCTCACCTGTGCTCTGAGACTGGTCAAAGAGAGGCGATTCTGAAACTTGCCCGTGTACGCTTTAGAATACAGGTATACTGCCACCCCTAGAATGACGAGGCCGAGAATAACTACTAATGCCACACCAAAGGGTTGCTTCAACAGGGTGGCCGTCCAGTCTTGCGTACTAGTGGTGGAACTTTTGCCAGCACTACCTGCACCCAGCAGAAGTTGTAAGGCCCCATAGCCGAGTGCCGCGTAAGCGATACCGACAATGGCATACCCAACACGGGCGATAATGCCTTTCGCCTTTTTGCCTTTCGCTTCAGTATCGAAGATTGCCTGGATGAAGCACCAGATTGCGAAGGCAAACAGCCCGACCACCATAATGACGAGCAAGAATTTCCCAAAGGGTAGCGCACTGATGGCCTGTAAAGCCCCTTTCTGGTCGGTTGTTTTCCCACCAACGCCTGCTGCCAGTTGTACTGCCAGGAACCCAATAATAATGTACACCACTCCTTTAATGGCATAACCCAGGCGTGCCAGCATGACCATCCAGCGATTGGTGGCAACACCTCTAGCTTTATATTCCGCCCGTTTGACATCTCTGCCCATTCTTGTATTGGTACTCATTGTTCTCATTTCCTTTCACTGCTCTCTTCGAGGTAATGAATTCCGTCATATATAGCTTGTTTTCACCAGGTGCTTTGTCTTATAAACAGCATAAGTACAGTATCTTTTTAATAAGAAGGAAAAATGTAACCTTCTCACCTGCTAAGTTCACGTATTGCTGCGCCTTAACGTTTCATGTGCGTGACTTCACATACTGCGACACAAAATCCTAAATGGTAAGAAGAATTTGCTGAAACGGTTGAGATAAGGCAAATTGGTGTGAGATGTGAGTCATCAATTACGTATATTTAGCAACACTAGTCATACCTCATCATGACGGTGATGGGAAACGCTGGTGACTGTTTTGTTGACGCAGTGGAAAGAAGTGTTTTTTTCTCACTGTGAGGGTTCCCGCACGACGGGGAAACTGATTCCTCAAGTATGTGTTATTTTCTCGAGGAGGACATGATGCTCAAGAGACCCAAATCTCGTAGGCTTACATTCGCATTCTCACTCTTAGCAGTGGCAATGCTTTTTGTAAGTGCATGTGCCCCGCAAGGGACGACGGCGCCACCAACCACGAATACTGGCACCGCCGTCAAGGGTGGCACCTGGATCGACGACCTGTATGAACCAGTGAAGTCGCTGATTCCGAACGGTGTATCCGAAACTTTTGCCGACCTGGTTGACCAAAGCCTGTACGTCCCGCTCTTCTATGGGGATGCGAAAGGTCAGATCAATCCCGGCTTAGCGACGGAAATCCCCACGGTTGCTAATGGCGATGTGAGTTCAGACCTCAAAACCTGGACGTTTAAGATTCGCCCAGGCGTCACCTGGAATGATGGTCAGCCACTCGATGCACGCGACGTGGATTTCACCTGGAAACTGTGGGACAACCCGAAGTTCGGTGCTGCGACCACCTCTGGCTTCAATCTCATTAAGTCGGCGGACGTCTCTTCCGACAATTTGAAGATCACCTTCCATCTCAGCCAGGGATATGAAGCATTTGTCGCTGCATGGACCGATGCCCTATCAGCTCCTTTGCCGGCCCACCATTTCAGCAGTATGTCTCCCGACCAGATTTTGAAATCGGCTGACAACCTGAATCCTTCAGTAACCAGCGGCCCGTTCATGATGAGCGAGAGCAAACCGGGTGACCATTTCACGGTGGTACGCAACCCGAAATACTATCAGGCCGCGCAGGGCTATCCCTACCTGGACAAGATCGTCTTCCGTCTGATCCCTGACCAGGATACGATCCTCAAGGACTTCCAGTCCAATTCGATCACCTCGGCGTACTTCCTGGATGTCACCAAGGTGCCGGCTTACAAAGCCATGGCCAACTACCATCTCGTGTCGAATCCCAATGCTTCAAACTTTGAGGCTATCTACTTCAACCTGGACAATGCGGTGCTCAAGGATGTCAAAATCCGTCAAGCTGTAGCCCAGGCGATTGACTACAACGCCTTGATCCAAACGGCACGTCGTGGCCAGGCGGTCCCGCTGTGTACCGACCATGGGCAAGCCTATGTTCCAGGCTATCAGGCTGATGCTGCCTGTCCGAAGTATAATCCGGCCGCCGCTAATGCCATCCTGGATGCCGATGGCTGGGTCAAAGGTGCGGGTGGTGTGCGTACCAAGGGCGGACAGCGCTTAGAGTTCCATTACTCCACGACGGCCAACAACGCCTGGCGTGCTGCCGACGAAGAGATCTTGCAGCAGAATCTTCTGGCTATCGGTATTAAGCTCGACATCCAGAACTATTCCGCTGACACCTTCTTCGGCACCGTTCTCCCCAGCGGCAAGCCTGGCACATTTGACATGGCTGAATTTGAAGATTCGTGGACGTACGATGCCGATGACTCCTCCCTATTCGCTTGCAACCAGATTCCGTCAGCCGCGAATAGCTTTGGGGGCGGCAACTACGCCAAGTACTGCAACCCGAAAGTGGATGCGCTGATGCAGCAAGAACTGTCGACGACTGATGTGAATGCGCGGCAGCAAGCTTTCAATCAGGAACACGCGATCTACCTGACGGACTTCCCGTTCATCACTCTGTATAGCCCAACAGATATCTCTGTTGCGAAGAACAACGTCCACAACTACCTGCCCGGCCCAGAAGGTGCTTCTGAGACCGTCAACGTCTGGCAGTGGTGGTGTGACAACGGGCAGTGCTAATTTGTAATGTGTATAACCCTACTTGCTGACTTCACGGTCAGCAGGTAGCCATGTAACCTCTGGTTGGGTATCTACCGTCGGGAAAATATCTAATCAGAGGTTATCTTCTGCCATCCTCTTGATAATTGTGTGCAAAATGTTGACTTAAATACATAGAAATATGGTATAGTATGTCTAACGTTTTCCGTCCTTCCTTTAAAGCTCTGCGGAGGTATACATGGGACGATACATAATTCGACGTTTGCTACAGGCATTACTGCTCATGGCCTTGTTGTCCGTAGGCATGTTCTTTTTTATCCACCTCTTGCCTGGTGGACCAGAACAGGTGATATTTAACCCACGCCTGAGTGCCGCGGGTCGGGCAGCCATTCGCGCTCGCTTTGGACTTGATCAACCACTCCCCGTTCAGTTTCTGCGCTGGTTAGGTAATGCCTTGACCGGCAATTTTGGCTTCTCATTCGTCACGAACCAGCAGGTGTCGGATATCCTGGCACAACGCTTCCCCGCCACGCTTGAATTGTTTAGTTGCGCTCTGATTTTAGCCTTGATCTTCGCTATTACTATCGGTGTCATCTCTGCTGTGCGCCAGGGAACGGTCACCGATTACACGCTGACAACCCTCTCGTACTTTGGTATTGCGATGCCAGTCTTCTTGCTTGGCCTCTTCGCGCAGGATATCTTCGGGGTCTGGCTCCATCTCCTTCCTACCTCGGGTACCGCGACGTATGGCTATTCCTTCGATGCTTTTAATTCCTTACTTGATCACCTTGAACATCTGCTTTTACCTATGTTAGTCCTGGCCGTCACCTTTATCGCCGGTTGGAGTCGCTATATGCGTTCCAGCATGATTGAGGTGGTCAAGCAAGACTACATGCGTACTGCCCGCGCCAAAGGGGTAGCCCCTGTCCCGCTCTTGATACGCCATGCGCTCCGTAACGCTGTCATTCCGCTGATCACTATTGTCGCCCTGGACTTTGGAGCGGTCGCTGGCGGTGCTGCTATTACCGAGGGCGTTTTCGCATGGCCTGGTATGGGACTGCTCTTCCTGGATTCTCTGACGAATCGTGATTATCCTGTGCTGTTGGCGATGTTACTGATTGGTGCCATGTTTGTTATTACCTTCAACTTGATTGCAGACATCCTGTACGCGGTGATGGATCCACGTATTCGTTACTCGTAGGTAGATTGGCCGGTTCAAAAAGGAGCTATCCATGGACATATCCGAACGCGTGCTTACAGGCGAGGAAGAGATCGAGCCGTTTTTAGAACTCACGGCAGAGTTAGTGCAAAAACGGCGCAGTCAAGGACGCATCATCTTTGACCGCTTTATTCGCAACCGTACTGCCATCGTGGGCGCGGTCTTCCTCATTCTGCTGTTCTTGCTGTGCTTTCTTGGCCCAACGCTGACAGGACATAACCAGCCCAATGAGATCCATGTGACCAATGTGAACGAGACCCTGGCGGGACCGAGCTTGAGCTTCCCGATGGGCACTGATGATGTGGGTCATGATGAGTTCGCCCGTGCGATGGCAGGGGGCCAGGTCTCGCTGCTTATCGGCATGATCTCGATGCTGACATCGATTATCCTGGGCGTTAGCATCGGGGCGTTCGCGGGCTATTACGGCGGCATTGTGGACACCCTGCTGATGCGCTTTACCGATGTTATTCTGTCCGTTCCGCTGTACCTGCTGCTCTTCGTGTTGTCGGCATCCTTTACTGATGGTACCCCCAAGAGCGTGATTATTCTGATTTCGTTCTTCGGCTGGCAGTATGCCGCCCGCCTCGTGCGTAGTGAATTCCTGGCCTTGAAAGAGCGGGAATATGTCCTGGCGGCTCGCACCATTGGCAGTCGGGGCTTTCGAACCATGTTCCGGCACATTTTGCCCAATGCCGCTGGCCCGATCATTGTCAATGCCACCCTGCTCGTCGGGACGAATATCATCCTCGAATCGGTCATGAGCTACTTTGGCTTCGGCATTAAAGTACCCGATTCCAGTTGGGGTACAATGGTCAGTGCTGGCCAAGACTTCTTTGATGTTGACCCCTACCTGCTGTTTGTGCCGGCCCTGCTCATCTTCTTCACCGTACTCAGTTTTAACCTGGTTGGTGATGGCTTGCGCGATGCACTCGATCCCTATATGACCGAACGATAATTCAGTACCATGGTGCGAAAGGAGATACGAACTTGGGAGAAAATTTGCTCGAGGTAAAAGACCTCAAGCTCCATTTTAAAATAAAAGCAGGCTCGGTGCGTGCTGTCGATGGCGTCAGCTTTTCCATTAAACCCGGCGAGAAAGTTGGCATTGTGGGGGAGAGCGGCTGCGGGAAAAGCGTGACCGCCCTCTCCATTATGCGCCTGATTCCGCAACCACCGGGAGTATATGCAGGTGGGAGCATTCTGTTTGGCGATCAAGATTTACTGGACTTGCCTGAGAGTGGCATGCGCAAAATTCGCGGTGGTCAAATTGGCATGATCTTCCAGGACCCTATGACCTGTCTCAATCCCACGATGACCGTCGGCAAACAGATCTCGGAAGGTTTGCGCATCCACCTCAAGCTCAGCCAGGATCAAGCCCTCAAACGGGCCGTTTCGCTCCTTGAACAGGTAGGGATACCCGATGCCAAGGCACGTATCAACTCCTATCCCCACCAGTTTAGTGGTGGCATGCGCCAGCGTGTCATGATCGCCATCTCCCTGGCCTGTAACCCGAAATTGTTGATTGCCGACGAGCCAACCACCGCTCTGGATGTGACCGTGCAGGCACAAATACTTGAGTTAATCAGCGGTGTGTGCGATGAGTTCGGCACGGCGGTCATCATCATTACCCATGATCTAGGCGTCGTGGCGGGTCTGACCGACCGGGTCGTGGTCATGTATGCCGGTAAGGTAGTCGAGACGGCTCCGACCAATGAACTATTTGCTCATCCGCGCCATCCCTATACATTGGGTTTGCTGGCGTCAGTGCCGCGCCTGGATGAGAAAAGAACTGATCTACTCAGAACGATTGAAGGATCGCCGCCTGATCTGCTGAAGCCGCCTCCTGGCTGTCCATTCATGCCGCGCTGTGCTTTCGCTCGCGCTATCTGTCGCACTATGCCTCCGCTCGACCCAGTAGCTGGCATGGCTGCCCATCGTAAAGCGTGCTGGGTCGATGTGACCGATCCCAAAGAACAGGCTTACGCGGAAAAACGCCGCCAAACAAGGCTGGATGCAATGCGAGCTGCCGTTGAAACTTCGGTAGAGGCAAAATCATAGACATCTAAGGAGAATAAGATGGCAGACACGCTTGTAGGGAGTAAAACACTTTTAGACGTGCGCGATCTCAAGATGTACTTCCCACTCACCAAAGGCATCATTTTGCAACGGGTGGTTGGCTATGTACGGGCCGTCGATGGTGTCAGTTTATCGATTGAGCGCGGCCAAACAATGGGCCTCGTCGGAGAAAGTGGTTCTGGTAAAACTACCATTGGGCGCACGCTAATACGGCTATATAAGCCGACCGCCGGCCAAATCCTCTTCGGCGACCAGGACCTGGCACATATGGAGGGTGAAGAATTGCGTCAGATGCGCCGCCGTGTGCAGATGATCTTCCAGGACCCCTATGCCTCGCTCAATCCACGTTTTACCATCGGGTCATTGATCGCCGAACCCATGCACATCTTTAACATTGGCTCAAAAAGTGAGATTCATGATAAGACGGCTGACCTGCTGCGCGTCGTCGGTTTACGCCCGGAGTACATCGATCGCTACCCACACGAGTTCAGCGGTGGACAACGGCAACGTATCGCGGTGGCGCGTGCGCTATCCATTAATCCAGAGTTCGTCGTCGCTGACGAACCTGTCTCGGCACTGGATGTCTCTGTGCGTGCGCAGGTCCTCAATCTGTTGCAACGCCTCCAGCAACAATTTAACCTGACCTATCTCTTTGTCTCGCATGACCTCAGCGTCGTGCGCCACGTCGCCGACCGCATCGCGGTTATGTACCTTGGGAAAATTGTTGAGATATCCGACCGCGATGAACTTTACGCGGCCCCCAAGCATCCCTACACGCTGGCGTTGCTTTCAGCCGTACCCATTCCCGACCCCCAGATTGAGAAAAACCGGCACCGTATCATCCTGTCGGGCGACCTGCCAAGCCCCATCAATATCCCGGCAGGTTGCCGTTTCCATACACGCTGCCCTATGGCGCAGCAAATTTGCCGCGAAGTGGAACCCGCTTTTGAAGCGAAAGAGGGCCGCGAACATTACGCCGCCTGCCACTTCTCAGAACGCGTCACCCCACCTGTCGCATAAATAGGAGCAAGCAGGAGTGCAGAGGGCGGCAGCCCTTTGCTGGGGTCTGGGGTATCCCCAGATTCCTCTCCTTCTTTGCCGCCGAAGGCGGCCTGTCACATGACGGTTGTTGGAACAGTACAGTTACAAACAATTCATAGAGATCGGAGCTAAAGAGGCAAGTGGTGAACCAATTGCAACGTTTCAGAGGACAACTACTGCTATTGCTACTCTCATTGGTGGGAGTAGGTATTTCCATATACCTCACTGCCGTCCACTACGAAAACGTTCCACTTGTCTGCTCTGCTAACGGCATCGTTGATTGTGCGCGTGTCCTCTCTAGCCCCTTCTCAGTCATTCCTGGCACAACCATTCCCATCAGCGTCCCTGGACTTGTCTGGTGCCTCGCCTTTGCTGTCCTGGCTGCTATTGGCTGGCGTTCGGTAGCTCTGCAACGCAGGGTGCGGATCGCGCAATTCCTCCTGGCACTCGTGGGCATGGTCACTGTCCTCTACCTGGTCTACGTCGAGCTTGTACGTTTGCATACAATTTGTGCCTGGTGTACCGCCCTCCACGTCATTATCCTCATCATCTTCCTCATGACGCTGGCACAACTGCAACAACCACACAATGAGCCAGAACCCGCCAGTACGGATGAGCAACGCACCCTTACCTCTGCGCGTAACCGACAATAGGCGTGCCTCCTCCATTAAAGAGGGAAATTCTGGGTTTCTCTGTGTCGATTCCTCGATCATCTCGTCAAGAAAATCTTGTTCCATTCATTTTCTCCTGATCTGATCTCCTGCTTTGACGGCCCCACCGTGTAGGACACGCGCCATCAGGCCAGCCAGAAATAGCCTATGCCCGTTTTCTTTGACCACCACGGCCTTGAGTAAGCGCGGGTCAATGCCATTCAGTTGCAAGCAAGGATTGCGTACCTCTGTCAGCTCAATCTCCGCTGAGCCAATGGTTAACCGCGTACCAGGAGGGAGTTGCATTAAGGCAAAACCTGTGACGGTAATATTCTCGCCCATCATGCCTGGGCCAATATGTATGTCCTGTGCCGCCAAATAGGGAAAGACGCTGGCATCGACCAGACAGACCTGGCGAAGATTGGGCCGTGTCGGATCTTTCCTGGCCAGGTAGCGATGGCGGACAAACTTGCCCGCGTGATAATCGCCCTCTACACCATGATCGGCAACGAGTTCAATAGCCTCTACAACGGGTTTGGGTAATCCTGGCTCTGCATTGCGACAAACGGCCACGATGATACCTATCGTTGTGGCCGTCTCTTTCTCTGTATGGGTCATAGAATAAACTTACTCCCATTGGAACGTGCGGATAGCGACAAAAAGTACGACGATGGCCCATATTGCCAGTACGAGCAAGGCAAAACCTGGGAATGCCGCGCTATTACTCATCGAAGCCTGTAGTGCCTGGGTTAGGGCGGCGGCAGGAAGCACCTGCGCGATAGCGGCCACCGGAGCAGGCAGGTGACTCAATGGCAGGATACCCCCACCGATAAGAACGAAAAGCAAGAAGAGGGCATTGGCCCCCGCCAGCGTGATTTCCGCCCGTAAAGCTCCCGCCATGGCCAGCCCAATAGCGGCAAACGTGATTGTACCTAATGCCAGCGTCAACAGCGTTAACCATGGCGAACCGGCAGGTTGCCAGCCGTAGAGCAAGATAGCCACCCCTACCAGGAGTATAACCTGGACAACTTCCAGGATCAGGATGGAGATAACCTTGGCAATAATTAAACCGCTTCGTGGCAAGGGCGAACTACCCAACCGCTTCAGCACTCCATAGTAGCGTTCATATGCCGTGGCGATGCCCAGATTCACCATACCAGCGGCCATAATCGCCAGGGCAAGGATGCCTGGTAAAAGAAAAGTAATCGCTCGCCCATTGGTAGTTGGCACAATATTCAACGAGGCAAAAAAGATCAGCAGTATGACTGGTACGATCAAGGTAATCAAGATATTCTCGCCGCGTCTCAGTGTCAGGAGTATTTCAAAGCGCGTCTGTATCAGTATCTGGCGCGTTGGCGATGCAGCCTTAGTGTTGGGATTGGGAGCGTGTTGCTCGATGCTCTGTGTTGCCATTTTAATCTCGTACCTCTGTTCCCGTTAAGCGCAGGAACAGGTCTTCCAGTGAGCCATGTCCTACCCGCAGTTCGGAGAGTGTAATGTTGTTGTCGCGTAACCACGCCGTTAGTTCCGCCAGTAGTGCCGGTATGCTCTCTGCCTCGATGACGTAGCTGCCGGGGCGTACCTCCTCTGCCTTCTTAGCATAGGGCAACGTCGCCAATGTCGTGCAGTCTAGTCCTGTCGGGGCGACAAAGCGCACAACGGTGGCGTTTTGCACACCTGTCATCTGCTCTGGCGTATCGAGCGCGATTAACCGACCATGATCAATAATCGCGACGCGGTCAGCCAGTCGTTCTGCCTCATCCATCAAATGTGTTGTCAGCAGTACAGTTGCTCCCTGCTGCTTCAACTCGCGAATGATTTCCCACGTTGCCAGGCGTGCCTGGGGGTCCATGCCCGCCGTCGGCTCGTCAAGAAATAGCAGCCGTGGCTTGCCAATCAACGCGACTGCCAGTGCCAGACGGCGTTTTTGCCCACCGGAGAGGCGTCGGCAGCGCGTTTTTGCCGCCGCCGTGAGGCCGACGCGTTCCAACAATGCCGCAACATCTTGCGCGTGTTGGTAGTAGCCCGCGAAGAGGCGCAACACCTCGTGGGCCGTGAGTCCTGGGTAGAGGCCATCCTGTTGCAGCATGACGCCAATTTGTGGCTTCAATGCCTGGGCCTCGCGTACGGGGTCGAGTCCCAGCACGCGCACACTGCCCTGGTCTGGTGTGCGATAGCCTTCCAATGTCTCGACGGTCGTTGTCTTGCCTGCGCCATTTGGCCCCAGCAAGGCAAACACTTCACCGCTATGAACGGTAAATCGTAATTGATCAACGACTCGGCGCGAGTCGTAACTTTTGCTGAAATTGTCAACGACGATAGCCTCATCCTTTTGTGCCGCACCCTGTTGCGCTTGCACATTGGCCTGTTGCGCCGTTGTCTGCGCATCTGCAGACATATACATAGCTCCTTAGCGTTCCTAGCAAGGGTTACCAGGGCGACCGCAAGGGATCGCCCCTACTATACACGAACGAATCGGCTTGGCAAGCCCGTGTATAGTAGGGGCGATCCCTTGCCACCCTCTCTGGGGGAGAGGTAATCAGCCCTGGCACAATACACTCATGGTCTCATTCGCCAGCAGAGTCCGCAGGCGGCGAGAAGTCCGCGTAGTAACAAATAGCCTGTCTATAGAGTACAGCAACTCTCCTGAGTTGACAAGCTTAAACGGGCTAAGCAATTTCTAACCTTTTTTAGAGGGTTTTGTAAAACTTTGGCGAAAGGTTACGCGTGTTTACTCTAGCGGTGAGAAGAGGGTAAAATCCTCCTCCATAGAAAAAGAGGATGTTACCCATGAAATGTTCATTTTCCATGAAGAAAGGAAATACATAATGTTTGGCGCACTTTGGGGACTCTTTGTTGTCCTCGTAGTACTTTGGTTGCTGGGTTTTGTCGTCTTCCATGTAGGGAGCTTCCTCATTCACATCCTGCTCATTCTGGCTGTGATCGTATTAGTTTACAACCTTGTAATGAGAGCCCGCACACGACGCTTATAGTTCGCGGTTGGCCGAAAGTAATACAGCCAGCAATGGGGTAACTACCTTGGAGTTACCCCATTGCTGGCTGTTGCTATATTGGCACTATTTTCCGCTTTGTGTTGTGCCAACGCTTGCGTCTGGATGTCTGCCAATTGTTCAGCCGTAATACCAGAAGCCATGAGCAGGTGTATAATCATATGCGACTGCTTGAGTAGTTCATCATCTTGCGCCGAAAGGTGAGCCGTAATCTGCTCGATATCATGATAGGTCTTTATTGTCGTATTGAACTGTTCCTCGGATTGTAACTCCTGCTTTCGTCCCAGTAAGCCTTGTCCGACCATAATGACAATCATGAGTGGCAGTTGTGGTACCGAAGCCAAGGTGAGCAAAAGCGGCCACGGCAGAGGATCAAAGTGAACAATGGTGGCATTGGCTGCGATCCAGACTACCACTCACTATAAACTTTGTATACAATCAAAGTTTATAGTGAGTGGTAGTCTGGATAGCTCCTCTCCATTACTGATAATTGCGCTAAAGCTGACAACATCAAGCGGCATAGGCCAATAAGCAGATATCTCCCCTTTATCCGTCTTTGCTGCAAGCTCATTTACTTTCATGCACATATATGTGCTATCTTCGGCGTCCGCATACTCCATCGCTGCAACCAGATCAGAATATGTCATGCCTTCGTCATAGGTGTTTACTTTGCGTCTTCCATATCGAACCTCTCGTTTGACTCTGAGGAAAGCTGCCCGTTGGACAATATTCATCCAACTGCGATACGGCAAAGCACGCATGACCTCAAGGTGCGATGTCTTCGGCCAAAGGCTACCGATAATATCGTCTTCTTCCTTACTCCATCCCTCCATATCTTTGAGTGCGACCCCTCTCCATAGTAACGCTACATCTGGTTTAATGGCGATACCGTCTTGCCAAACAATGTAAAGACTGAACAAGTGCGGAGCAAGGTTATTGACTGTGACTTGTTTGACAAGCTTGCTCATGATTTGCTTTTGTACATCTATCCCCTGTTTTTCAAACTCGGTCGGCAAGTGGGACAGAATAAAGTAAAAGTTTTTAATAGTTTTCCCTGGATCAATATCTGACTGCACTTCTTGTTTCTTCACTAAACGCGCTAATTTGGGGCGTAGCTCAGCAAGGTCTTGTGCATATTTTGTTGCTGTTGCCTCATCCAAAGGAATGTTGGGGTTTGTGAGTAAGAAGTCAAGCCTGTTTATCCGTTGCTGCGTCTGTTCAGTCTGCTGGATAAGAAGATTAGTTTCATTTATCTCTTGTCCTTGCATACTCTGAAATGCTTTCTGTACCCTGTCTGCCATATCAGGATCGTGTTCGGCATATTCGTACAATCGCTTCAGGATAATCATGTCTTGTTCATGGCATGGCAGTGTCCAAAGGGTATGAGACTCAGAAAGATGGCGGATTTTATAGGTATATCCGTGCCGCTCTAACTGTTCATAACATCGGTACTCATAGATGTGAGAGCCAGTGTGTACCCCGATATGTCCTTGCTCGCTCGTCAACATGCCATGAAGTAAGGCTGCTGGTCCTTGCGGATTGCATCGCATGTATCGCGTGGTATTCTTCTTCCCTTCAAAGTGAGCCCCATCGATGTGATATCCAGTGATGGCAGCATATGCAGCATCAAGTAAGTCAAAGGGAATAGCCGCTTCAAACGCATCGGGTAACAATAACTCGTTTCCGTCTGCATCTTTTCCAAGCTTCGCATATCCTCCAAGAGTTAAATTGCTTAAGAACTTTCTCACTGTTGAGATATCACTAAGCATATAGCCACCTGTCACCAAGAGCATATTTGTTCTAAACATGTAGCGTTGCGTATCCTCAAAAGAAGGGACGGGAAAGATGTATGGTAAGCTCTCAATATACCGGCAGATGTGGCCCATGGAAAAGTCATAAGTTTTGAACCTTCTAAAGAGATCAATAGCTGGCTCTAACCAGGGCTGATAAATGATAGGTACTTGCTCATCCTTCCACACGTTTTTGTCAATCACATAGGGGGCAGGTAAGCCTCCTCCACCATATAAACCTCTCTGCATCTTCTGGTCACGAGTATCGTTCATGTACTTGACATGCGTTGCAATGTAGTTGTACGCATCCTGCATATCTTTTTGAAATGCCTTGAGGTCATTATAGTTGGTGAAATCATACACACACTTCCCAGGCATAATAAGGATAACCCGCTTTTTTTCTGCCAACTCGGTAAACATGCCAGAGTTTAAGAAATGCTTATCACGAAACAACCTATCAGCACGGGCGACGACAACACTGCCTACTATGCCGTTCTCGATATCGAGATAGAGTTTTGATAATTTCGGTCGTTCGTCGTAGCCCTTTGTTCCTGATATGCCAGCACCTTCGTCAAAGACAAGGATGTTTGTTATATCCGTTTCTCCCCTAAGCTTCATTGCTATTGGGACAAGATTTTCTTGTAACAAACGAGACTCATAATGATCTTTGTCAGCCTTTTTATTTGACTGTCGTATCAGAACTGCGGTTTTCCGACTAAGATCAATAGAGACATGCCCTATGTTGTAGTCTTGCGTTGGCACATGAGTACTAATAATCTTGATAGCCATGAGCTATAATCCCTTTCCTGTAACTCTCTATACCTTGTTATGGAGCGTCTGTTGCTGACTCTTAGCTTTAACGTATTGAGCAAGAAGTGTGCGACCTTCCCGTCCTAAGAGGTGTAAACCTATTCGTACGTCAATCAGTGTTGCGCTTTCCGAAGATGATACGACCTGCTGAGACAGAACACTAGGTGGTGTAGGGTGCGTGCTGGTTGAAGGCAGCACAGTATGAGGTTGGGTAGAACGAGAGGAAGTAGCCAAAGTGTGTCTCCTTTGTTACTGCGAGACACATAGACTGAGGAATAATCCTGTAGTATAATAGGATTACTCTCTAGCAACGGTGTCTCGTTGTCTTGAGGCGAGGGTGTGATGCGTATTGGTAGTACCATCACATCCGCCATAATTTTTGGTTGTTCCTCAATTATACCCAACTTTTTTCCATTCTTCTAGCTATTTTGGCAGCAATATGCCTCGCGCTACGTACTCGATCTCTAAAAGGACTTCTTTTCCCGCAAGTGTTGTATGAATTACTTTCACTTGTGGTAATCGTGGTATCTCAAAGGTGAAGAACTGACATGTCCAGGTCACGGTAAGTCTTATGCCAGCCGTAGATTTCTCTTGACAGGGGTGTACAAGCAGCCCTGAAAGCACATGGGGCAGAAGAACAAGCCTTGCCTGTTCAATGGCTTTCTGATTATCCTGGGGCGTTACAAAGGTCTTGGTATATGATTCTTTACCGCCTGTGAACTTTTGGAGATTGCGGATATACAAAGACGTTCCGTAAACCTGATCGGTCTCCAACGGCGCGATATTTCCTTTTGTGCCGGGTGTCACTGCATGGGCTGAAACCGTGGCAACACCATACCCTGACGCGCTTCCTGCTGGTACAAAGATGAGTGTATCTGAGACAACTTCCACTCCATTTCCTACAAAGATCATGCCCTTGGGGAGCTCTTGCGATAAAATAGAGCCGTTGGTGACGGTAAGTGTTCCTGTGGCGTTTGTGGCCGGAATGGTCTTCATGCCTGTTGGAATAACGTGGACTGATGCGCTAAATGTTTTCAGAGGCAACAAAAGAGCCGGTACGCGAAGCGTTTCATGCTCATAGGAGGGATGTTCTCCTGAATAGAGCGTGAGGGCAGCAATCCCGACTAAACACAAGAAGGCAAAGAAAAGAGGCAGAAATGTGTAGGGATTCTTCTCTTTCTCACGCACCACGTAGAGATGGATAGTCTCGATCTGATCTTCTACTTGCTGCATAGCTTCTCCTATTGTTGTGGTTTAAATTGAGCTCCATCGTTGAGCAAAACAACTGAATACGAATTTCCTACTCCAATCGTTACGATCATATCCACCTTTCCATCATGATTGATGTCAGCGAAATTAAGGCTAACAGGTGTGAGTGAGTCAGTAACGGTAGTAATCAGGTAAATATGGTCATTCTTGGGGTTGGTGTTCAGTTCAATAACTTCAATCAAACCACCGTCATTTAAAGCAACAAAATGGTTGGGATGATCTGGGCTATCCGAGTGACCAACAAATTGATCTATCTGGAAAGTTCTCGGATTGCCATACTTCCAATCAGCCTGTTTTGCTTGCCACCAATTACCAAGCAGTGTGAACGCGATCCCCCCGATAACCATAGTAAAGAACACTAGGCCGATAAAGAACATCGGATGCCAGTGGCGTTTGAGTTTTGGCGGTGGTTCCTCGTGAATAACAATCCTGCGGTTTCCCTGCTGGATGACTTGGTTCCCCTCAGTCGTGGTATATCGCCTGGTACTACTTGGATTTCGCTGCTGGAAATAAGAATCTGGAATCTCTTCTACTGGTGCGCTTGCTCGTCTGGGTACTGGGTGCTGTGTAATTTGTTGACGCATTGATCCCTCCTAAAAAGTCTTGCCATTTACAAAATCAGTTGCTTCTTGAGGGGTAATCAGTCCATCCTGAACGTGCCGTCCTACTGTTTCGATTTTGTCCTTATCTTCATGGCAAGGGCAGGCAGGATCGTAGCAGAATGGGTTCTCTGTGGTGTGAATTAAAGAATCTACAGGGATCAACGGAATGAAATTGTCGCCATACGCTTGCATGTGGCTCTCTCCCTTAAATATGGTTGATTACGTTACTTGTACTATAATACACTGATTTTCGCGAATAAATCAAGGCTAAAACCCTTACGTTTGACGTTTATTTTGAATCAGCATATAATTCCCAAAAACGAGGTGTGCTGTGGAACAACGATATATTACTGTGGAGGCCATAGCTCGTGATTTAGATATTTCAGAAGACCTGGTTCGTTTATGGATTCGTCAAAAGAAACTCCCTGCCGTAAAGATTGGCAAAGAGTACCGTGTAAAGCGTGAAGATTACGAGAAGTTCTTACAAGATAGGCAAACTGACAAATAGAGATCAAGAAGGGCTTACAGTATGGTATATTATACTTAGTAAGGTTAGAACATACGTTACTCAAGGATAATGAGAAATGACCTCCTCAGTTATCGGAATGGCAAATGATGAGCGCGTTGAAATTCCCAAAGCTGTACGAGTACAATCTTTAGATATTGTCGGCGGCACAGGTACGGGAAAGTCAGCATTAATTGAAAATCTGGTTATACAAGATATCATTCAAAACATAGGAGTCTGCGTCATTGACATCAAGCGAACGTCTATTTGTAGGGTAGGCACCCAGCGAGGTACATTGCTGCCCTGTTCCGAATGCCCCCCTCCAAACGCAGCATGCGACTTTCATCGCACTGCGCTTTCCAGCATCATGGTGTATTTCCGTCCGAGAACCTGATACCTTTTTTTCGGAGAGGCCGTCCGGCGTGGAGTTCTCTGTGACAGACCTGACAGAGAACCAGGGTTTTGCGTCGCCGGGCAGCCATGATCTTGACCCACTCCGGTTTCTCTCTCCCATCATATTTCCCCAAATCTTTGAGCGCACGAATATGGTGTACCTCAAGTTTGTCGGTCATAGAGGTTGCATCGCAGACTTCACAGACTTGGGCTAAGAGACGCTTTTCTAGCTCCGTCCGGTTGTTCCAGGGGACCTGATGGGGTCTATCCTGGATCGTGGCGTTCCTATCCCATCTGAGTGGGATACCGCCCCAGGTGGCGATCAGCGGCTTCTTCCCTTCTCGTGTGACAGCCACATGCAGCCCTTTGTACCGTTTTCCCTCGATGAGGAGGGTTGCGTGATACGTGCGATACACCGCTTTCACTGAGATTTGGTGTTTGGCCGCGAGTGTTTTGGTGAGAGAGGTTTCCATGACCCATTTCAGCAGTCGGAACGTATGCAAGTTGTACGCTAATCGATAGTAGTTCACCATCCCTCGGTACTCCAATTGATAGGTGGCGATGATGGTGTAGTCACTTTCGTTCAGCAACTCAGCCCGGTGGCACGGTTTTCCGTATCGTCGATAGCGATTGCATTTTTCGACGAGAGTGGCTCGTGGAACACGTAATCCTGTTTTACCATTGATACTTCTGCGTTTCACCCCTCCTCTGGTGATGCTTTGTTTCGTATCGGCTTGCAGGATGGTGATTTCGTATCCCAAGAACTTGGCGGCTTCGCTTCTTGCATGGGTGATCAGTGTCTTTTCTGGGGAGAGCAGAAGGTTGAGTTCTTCTCGCAGAAAGGTACTGAGGTGGTATTTGATTTCCTCGGCTTCTGATTTTGGCCCGGTAAATCCCAGCACAAAATCATCGGCGTAGCGACAATAGCGAAGCCGTCGATAAGCTGGGTCGTGGGTGGCGATGGAAGGTAGTTGACGCATGCGTTTTCTCAGGACACGGGCAGCCTCCTTCTGCCCTTTTTGCTGGAGGCGATTGGCCTGCTTCATGAGTCTCGCATGCTCATTGTTGTGCTTTCTTCGTTCCCCTGTTGTGTAGCGTGGAATGAGCGTTGTTTCGACGTATTTGTCCAGCTTGTCGAGCAGGATGTTGGAAAGCAAGGGACTGAGCACTGACCCTTGCGGAACTCCGCTCAAGGTGCGATTGAATTTCCAATCTTCGAGATATCCTGCATCGAGGAGCTTTTTGAGCAGGTGGAGGAAACGCCCATCCTGAATCTTTTCTGACACGATTTGCATGAGCAGTTCGTGCGAGAGTGAGCCAAAGCAGTCGGAAATATCGCCTTCGATAATCCAAGTACTCCCTTTCCACGTAGAGGAAATCTCCCGTAGAGCCGTATGACAGCCGCGTCCCTCGCGGAACCCATGCGAGTGGTCGCTAAATTGGCAGTCATAGTAGGCAGAGAGTATCATGCGGATGACTTCCGCGAGGAGTTTGTCACTCCAAACTGGCAAGCCAAGTGGTCGTTTTTTCCCATTCCGCTTCAAGATGTAGATGCGTTTCGCTGGCTTCCACTGATACCGTTCGGTACGAAGCGTCTCGATGATCGTCTTGATCTTCTCGACGGACATCGCATCAACGGTCTCGCTGGTTATCCCTCTGGTCATCGCTCCTGCGTTCCTGTAGAGCTTTCCGTAAGCCGTCAGGTACAGGTGGGAGTTGAACAGTTGTCGATAGACGCGTTGGAGAGGCAAGCCTTTCTTGCCACGTTCTCGGAGAAGTCCCAGGTACGTTTCGGTGCTTTGCATTACGCATGCCTCCGCGTGTATGAACTTCTTGATACCTTCCCTGCACACCTGTATCAAGGGTGCGCTCTGGCTCTTTTTCAAGAGCTGCCCCTTCCTTCAAAAAAAAAAACCTTTAGTCGTCCCTTTTTCTTCAGTACTATGGGGGTTCCGTCACCATGAGGGTCTCCCCTGGTAGGCGATCCCGTATTTATCCTCTATCAACGTGTAGAACGGGTAGGTGCCCTTCTGTTCCTTCTCAGTTTCCTTAACTGCTACTCACCGGAGAGAGTAATCCCGAAATTGGTTTTCTTCGGGTGGCTTTTCACATTTCACCATACCAAATGTGTATCCGGTGTCGTCACCTTTTGCGTGGAGTGACGGGTCGTGGGTGTGACCGTGCGGAACTCGGGTTCGACAGTCTCAGTCTCACCATACGTTCAGGACTTGCGGAACGCGAACATACACGCCTTCTGTTCCCTTCCGCTTTCACAGCATGCTTCTGTCCTCTTTGAGTTTCCTCGCCAAGTAAGCTGGTGTCCTGGAGGATGTTGTACTCTCTTCCTCCCCCGCCTTTCGCGGGAATTGATAATGGGTCGAAACGGCGCACATGGTGGCCCATTTTGTCAAGACACAAAAACTGACTGAGATAAGAGCTACTTTTCTCCTTTTTGGCTGCTCTGTGTTCTCAATGATACGCGTTCAAGCCTGGTGAAAATACACTTCGGCTGGGGTTTGGTAATCAAGTGCCTGATGAAGGCGCTCCTGATTATAAAAGGTAAAGTACCGGGTTAATGCCTGACGTGCCTCTCGTGGCGAGAGGTAATCGTGAAGAAATACCTCCTCATATTTCACAGTACGCCATAACCGTTCGGTAAAAATATTGTCCAAGGCTCGCCCGCGGCCATCCATGCTGATTTGCACCTTGGCGGTTTTAAGTAAGTTGAGATACTGCGGACTGGTAAAATGACTGCCTTGATCACTATTACAGATCACTGGCACCGCTTGCTCTAAGGCTCGTTGGACCGTACTCAAGACAAAAGGCATCTCTAAGGTCTGATCCAACTCCCAACTGATGACATAGCGTGAATACCAATCCAGCATCGCTACGAGATACATCCAGCCGCCTCGCAAGCGAATGTAGGTGATATCTATCCCCCAAATATGATTGGGATAGGTACTTGTGATATTCCGCAACAAGTATGGATACACCCCTTCCTTCTGATGCGCGCTTGCTCAGGTTCGGCCCTGGATAAATGGCGGCAATGCCCATCTCCTGCATATATCGTGCCACGGTTTTCCGATTGATCCCCATCCCTTCTCGTTGTAACTGGGCAGCGATTTTGCGCGATCCATAAAAGGGAAGCAGCGTGTAAATCTCATCAATGCGATGTTTGAGCTGCACTTCCTCTGCTGAGGGAGGGCGCGGCTGGTAATACAAACTGGAACGACTCACTCCCAAGAGATCGGCTTGCTCCCTCAATGGAAGCTCAATACTGGCTCGCTCAATCAGCGCGAGCCGTTCCTCTCTCGTCAGATCGGTAACTTTTTTTTCAGCCAGGTCACCTGGGTGGTTAACTTGCCAATTTCCGCGTAAAGTTCGGTGAGCTGCTGCTCGTGAGCCACTTGTAACTCGGCGGTACTGTCCTGTTTCTCAAAGAGGCTTGCTAGCCCTTCTAACGTGATCGCTCGCCAATTCTTCAGTTGGGTGGGATGCACTTCATATTCCGTGGCGATTTGTGCAAAGGTCTTCTCTTCTTTTAAGAGTTCCTGAACCACTTTCGCCTTGAAAGCTGCGGTATACTGTTTTCTCATCATGTTTTGAGTATATCTTATTTCTGTCCCTTTCTGTGTTCAGATTCTTAGGGCCAGTATATTTGACGTTCACTGATCGCAGATGCTACACTAACAAGAACTATTCAATTCATTTTCATGACGCAGAGAACGTCTGTTATTATCATAGTAGTTGTGAGGCCCGGCTCACGTTGGTTGTGACGTGCGCTGGGCGTTTTACTAAGGAGGATGCCGCCATCATGTCTTCGGCGCAAAACCCTGGTGCTTTTGACGAAAAATTTGGCCTGGAAGGACTCACCTTTGATGATGTCCTCATCGTACCGGCCGCTTCGTCGGTCCTTCCCCATGATGTCTCCACCCAAACTCGCCTGACCCGCACGATCACCATCAACATTCCCATCCTGAGTGCCGCTATGGATACTGTGACCGAGGGAAAGTTGGCTATTGCCCTGGCACGCGAAGGTGGGATTGGTATTGTCCATCGTAATTTGTCCATTCACGATCAGGCCCAGGAAGTCGATAAAGTCAAGCGTTCCGAGTCAGGCATGATTACCGACCCTATCACCATGGAGCGAACCGCCTCGCTCAGCGAAGCATTGGCCGCTATGGAGCATTTCCACATCTCCGGCATCCCGATAACCGAAAACGGCAAGCTTGTTGGCATTCTTACCAATAGAGATATTCGTTTCGAGACCAATCCACTTCGTCCCATCGTCGAACTGATGACGCGGGATCACCTGATAACCGTTCCGGTAGGCACCACTTTAGAGCAGGCTCGCGCTAGTCTGCACCGCTACAAAATCGAGAAACTGCCCGTGGTGGATGAGCATGGCATGCTCAAGGGCCTCATCACCATGAAGGACATTGAAAAGAAGATTCGCTATCCCCATGCCTCTAAAGATAGCTTTGGACGGTTGCGTGTCGGAGCGGCCGTCGGAGTTGGCCCCGACACGGATGAACGCTGTGCCGCTTTAATCGAAGAGGGCGTCGATGTCATCGTCGTAGATACCTCGCACGCACACTCTCGCATGGTTCTTGAGACCGTGGCTCGCGTCAAAGACCGTTTTGGGAAGCAGGTACAGCTCATCGCCGGTAATGTCGTCACGGCTGAAGCGACTGAGGCCCTCATCCAGGCGGGAGCAGATGCGATCAAGGTTGGCATTGGGGCCGGGGCTATCTGCACCACGCGCATTATTGCTGGCATTGGTATGCCGCAAATCTCCGCCATTTACGAGTGCGCCCGTGCGGCTCGCTCCTATGATGTGCCGATTATTGGCGATGGCGGTATCCAATATTCCGGCGATATCGCTAAAGCCATCGCGGCAGGAGCCGATACTGTCATGTTGGGCAGCCTCCTGGCGGGTGTAGATGAAAGTCCCGGCGACCTGATTATCTCGCACGGTGAGCGTTTTAAAGATTATCGCGGCATGGGATCGATCGGGGCGATGAAGCAGCGCAGTTACAGCAAAGATCGCTACTTCCAGGCCGATACTAAAGATGAGTCGATGCTGATTGCCGAAGGCATCGAAGCTCGC
Organism: Ktedonobacteraceae bacterium; assembly: GCA_051004815.1. Taxonomy (GTDB): domain Bacteria; phylum Chloroflexota; class Ktedonobacteria; order Ktedonobacterales; family Ktedonobacteraceae; genus JBBQXY01. The sequence goes on along the minus strand of JBPCJY010000227.1, from coordinate 46,163 downwards.
GTGCCATATAAAGGTATGCTGGGGCCATTGGTGCATCAACTGGTCGGCGGCGTGCGCCAATCAATGGGCTACTGCGGAGCCGCTACGATTGCGGACATGCAAAACAACACACGCTTTGTACGCATTAGCAATGCTGGTCTGCGTGAATCGCATCCGCATGATGTAATGATCACGAAAGAAGCGCCCAATTACGGCACAAAGAATAGGTGATGAAGAATGTCTCTTACTGCTCATGAACAAACCGCCCTTGCCGCCCTGGACGAGCAAGGACTTATCAAGGCTTTCCAACAAGTGTTGCGTATACCCAGTGTCACTGGCCATGAAGCTACGACCCAACGCTGGTTAGGGCAGCATATGCAGCAACTGGGCTTACAGGTAGACTTGTGGACTATCGACGTACCGGAAGTGAAGAAGCACCCACAATTCCCCGGTATGGAGGTGGATCGCAGTCAGCATGAAGCCGTCGGACTGGTGGGAACATGGCAGAGAGAGGCTACATCTGGTACACCTGGCAAACGCCTGATCTTTAATGGGCATATCGACGTTGTACCCACGGGAGATCGTGCCAACTGGCAGCATGACCCCTGGGGTGCTGAACTTGAGAACGACCATATCTATGGCCGTGGTGCCTGTGATATGAAAGGTGGATTGATGGCTGCGCTCTACGCCGTCAAAGCCATCAAGGACTCAGGCATTCCGCTCAACGGCTCTTTAATGGTGCAAAGCGTCATTGGTGAAGAGGATGGTGGTATCGGCACCTTTGCCAGCATTCTGCGGGGACACAAGGGCGATGCCGCTATTGTCTGTGAGCCAACCCGTATGAATCTCATTCCAGCGCAAGCTGGTGCGTTGACCTTCACGGTGCGTGTGCCGGGGAAGTCAGCCCATGCCTGTGTGCGCCTGGAAGGGGTCAGTGCCATTGAGAAGTATCTGGCTATTCATCATGCACTCATTCAGTTGGAAAAGGAGCGCAATAGCGAGGTAGAGCATCCTTTGCTGAGCAAATTGCGCCTACCCTATCCCCTCAGCATTGGGCGCGTGCAGGCTGGCAACTGGTCTTCTTCCGTACCCGAAGAACTGCAATTTGAGGGACGTATCGGCGTGGCAATGGGCGAGGCCAGTTCAGCTGTGCGCCACCAATTTGAGCAGACATTGGCGAATCTGGCCGAGGGCGATCCCTGGTTGCGGAACCATTCACTGGACATTCAGTGGAGCGGAGGGCAGTTTGATTCCGGTGAGATACCAATGGATCATGCCCTGGTCTCGCTATGCCAGCAATGCATGCTTGATCTCACGGAACGCGAATCGACAATAGAGGGTGCGCCCTATGGTTCTGACCTGCGCCTGTTGGTCAATCTGGGCGGTATTCCAACACTGCTCTTTGGTCCTGGCGATGTCAATGTCGCACACATGCCCGACGAGAATGTGCGTGTTGACGAAATTCTGCTCGCGGCACGCGCATATATTCTTGCCGCCATACGTTTTCTTTCATAGGCTATTAGCCTAGATGTCCCATTTCATTGCTTCTTATGTACACATGAGTTAGAATAACGGTGGTTTATAGCAGCTATTCCGACACATGTACACAAAGATGTGCGATGCAGTCCGTCGAGTGCGGAGGGAAAAATGGTTGATTTGAAACAAATGTTGAGCCGCTTTTTATCGATACCGGGAGTGCGGCAAGCTATACTGGTAGGGCGTGATGGTTTGCTAATAGAGGGGCTAACGCGTGATGGGAAAGAAGATATGGAGGCGGTCGGGGCTATTATGACCACCGGTCTGAGTACCGCGGAAGCCCTGGGGCAGGAGATTTCACGAGGGAGCGTTGTCGGAGTGCTGATGGAGTATGAAAATGGCCTGGTGAGTGTAGACCCATTAGGTGAATTTGCGCTCGTGGTCACGCTTTCTGATAATGCCTCGAATATTGCTCGCGTGCGTCATTTGGTCAAAACGAGTCGTAATGAAATTTTAGAAGCTCTGGATATAGCGTAACTATTGTGGCCTTACTTTGAGTGTGTGTACGGAGGACGGCGCGTACATGGAACAATTGACATACCTTGTCATTTCGGATCGAGAACTGGCTTTTATTTCCACTGCATTAAATAAACTTATGAATGACACCAACGCTACTTCTGTCATGCTGATTGACAAAAGTGGCCAGGTCATTGCAACCCAGGGAACGGGCGTGCGACGTAATGCGACCTCGCTGGGCGCGTTGATCGCTGGTTCCTTCTCATCTTCACGTCATATTGCTGAGTTGCTGGGAGAGAAAGATTTTCGTACCATCTTCCAACAAGGGGTGCATGAAAATATTTATACCACTATGGTCGAAGAACAATGGCTCCTGGTCATTGTCTTTGACAAATTGACCCATATCGGCCTGGTCAAAGTACTCTCGAAAAAAGCCTCTGACGAAATGGGGCGTATTTTGGAGCGCGTTCGCACCGATACTTCACGCACGAAGTCGTCTGTCCTTAATGTACAGTTTCGCTCTTCGGTCGAAGATACCATTGATCTGCTCTTCCGCGATTAGAGGTTCTAGCACGTATGGCGCTCATCAATATTGCTACCCACGAGATTCACTGCAAGATTGTCTATTACGGCATTGGCTATTGCGGTAAAACCACCAATCTGCAACACGTCTTCAAGACCATTAATCCCCAGGCACGCGGCGATATGCTCTCCATTGCCACCGAGACGGAGCGCACGCTCTTCTTTGACTTTTTGCCGCTGGATATTGGCACCATCCATGGCTTTCGCACGCGCTTTCACCTCTATACCGTTCCCGGCCAGATTTTGTATGAACGCACTCGTATGGCCGTGCTCAATGGAGCCGACGGCATCGTCTTCGTGGTAGATTCGCAGGCCGAGAAATTTGAAGAGAACGTGCAGAGCATTACCGAGCTTGAGATGAACATGCGCCGCATCGGCAAAGACCTGGGCAACTTCCCCTTTATCATGCAATGGAATAAGCGTGACATGCCCTCCGCCTTGCCAGTGCATGTCCTTGAACGGTATCTCAATCGCCGCCGCGTTCCCGCCATTGAAGCGATAGCCTTCGAGGGCAAAGGCGTCTTTGCCACCCTGCGTACCATCAGTAAAAACGTGATGGCCCAATTGTAAGTCAAATGAGAATCTTTGGCCTCGATTTTACCAGCGCACCCGGTAAACGTAAACCCATCACCTGTGTCGCCTGTACCTTGAACGGCACCATCTTGCAGGTACAAGATTACCTGGCAATCCCCACGTTCGCCGCCTTCGAGGCATTTTTACAGACGCCCGGCCCCTGGCTAGCCGCCTTTGATTTCCCCTTTGGTCAACCGCGCAAACTCATCACTAATCTGCATTGGCCAGAGACATGGGCAGATTACATACAACTGGTCGCGGCCATGGACAAAACAACGTTTGAAGCGACCCTCACTAGCTATCGCCAATCCAGACCCATGGGTGATAAACAGCACTTGCGAGCAACAGATAAGCTCGCGGGCGCGTGCAGTCCGATGATGCTGTACCGCGTACCCGTGGGAAAAATGTTTTTTCAAGGCGTGCCGCGCCTGTTAGCTTCTGGCGTCAGCGTGCTTCCTTGTCATCCCACTTATGATAGCCGTATTGTCGTGGAAGGCTATCCCTCGTTAGTCGCACGCACATGGCTTGGCAAGCGCAGCTACAAAAGCGATGAGCGCGGCAAACAAACACCTGCGCAAGAGGATGCACGTCGTACACTGCTCGGTGGTCTATGTTCGCGAGAATTGTTGGAGATCTATGGTTGCACACTCTCAATTCCAGCTAGTATGGCTACCGCCTTTGTGCAAGAACCAATGGGAGACGCCTTGGATGCTCTACTCTGTGCGCTACAGGCGGCATGGTCTTATACGCAACGCGACCATGGCTATGGCATACCAGCGTGGTGCGATAAAGATGAGGGGTGGATTGTTGATCCAGGGATGGTTGGTGGCGCAATGACCACCGTGACCACTATCACACCAACACGCTCATAATCCCCACCAACGTCACCACTCCCCCGATGATAGTTGTCAGCGAAGGTATCTCGTGCAGCAGGAAAATACCGAGAATAACGCCGCCCGTGACCTCTTGCGTGGCGATCAGGTTGGCATAGGTGGCATGAACTTTGCGAATGGCCGCGTTATAGAGTGTGTGACCCAGACCGAGGGGAAAGATACCGAGGGCGAGGACGGCACCCACGGCTGCCAGAGGATAAGCGTGCTGAAAGGCGAAGTAGAGGGTTGCTGGCAAAAGCCACAGCGCGGCTAGCCCGTAGACATTGGTCGTGTAGCGGAAAAGTGGATGGCGGTCTCGTTCGCCGCGACCAGCAATAGAGTAGATGCTAAAGCAGAGCGCGGACAACACTGCCAGGCTATCGCCCAATACCATGCATTGTCCGTGCAACGAGCAAGCCGTGTAGTGTGGCTCAAAGCCCGCCATAATGGCGATACCCACGATAGTCAGGCTAATGCCCACGTATTTGCGCTTCGGTAAAGACTCGTGCAAGAACACTGCCGAAAAGATGGTGACGAAGATGGGTGAGGTGTAGGTAATGGCCAGAGTATGGGCAATCGTCGTATAACTCAGTGAAGCAATGTAGAAAATGAAGTGTAATGCCGTCACCAACCCATAGAAAAGAAAGCGCGGCAACTCGTCGCGTTTCAACAAGAGCGGTTGCCGCGTAATCAAGCCCAGGATGGCGACCAGCAGTGTTGCCATTGCCAGCCGCCAGAAGGCAATCTCCGCCGAGTTAAAGGGTTGTGACCAGCGCACAAAAACGGCACTGGTGGAGAAAAAGAAGACGGCCACACAGACATAGAGCAGCCCTGTTTTGGATTGCTTGACAGGGACGGGAGTTGCGGGCGGCGGAGCCTCTGAACTATGTACTGCCCTTGCTTTCATTGCACATACAATTCTTTAGCCGCGTAGTGTCGCTACTAAGCGTTTAGGTTGCATTACCAGGTCAATCGCGTGCAAAGGACCCTGTGCCAGCACATCCGCTGCCTGCAAAGCACTAATAGCCAGGCCTTCCGCGTTGATAACCGCGACCCCGATAGCAGCTGCACGCAGCATGCGTGCGTCATTAGCCCCATTACCAAAAGCGATAACGTTGGCCGCACCAAGCTTTTGCACAAAACGCTCTTTATCCTCGCCTGTCTGGATGACGTGGAATGGATAGTTCAGGGTGCTTTTCAGAACTTCAAGGTTGCCATGGGTACCCGCCGTCAATATCGTGATAGAGAGCAGACCTGCTAAACGCTCTAGCTTATCTACCACGCCTGGGAGTAATACCCCATCGACGGCAAGCGTGCCATTGACATCAAAAACCGCGTGTTGTAGTTCAATTATCCCGCGTTGGGGAATTTCAATTCGTTGCATATTTCCTATAGTCAGCTAATAGCGTACAGACGTACCTTATTATGCTGCTCACTCACTTCTGCTGTCACGCCCATTCCCGCCAATGCCAGTGCGGCTGAAAGCCGTACCGTTCGTGGGAGTCGCTCGTTGAGCGACATACGTTGGAGCAGAGGAATTGTTTCGTTGTCCTTAAGCAATGTCAGAAGCCAGACGATATGCTGGCGTTTGTGTCTATCGTCGCTATGAAGCGAACGCACAAGCTGGGTAGCAAACGGTTTTCCATACGTTGCTACGCCGTGGAGCAGTTGGTGTTGCATGTCGCTGGTCGTCAGCGAAGATGCGTTACAGAGGCCAATGAGTTCGTTTACCTTCTGGCGAAGTTCTCTACGAGACTCCAAGACTTCACGCTCCACAATGTTCCCGCCCGCATGACCAATACCAGCTTCGGACTGGAACAGCCTGGCGTTTTTCTTTTCCATCAAGCTATGCCTTCCTGGAGACTATTGTGGCTCCATCACACTATTTATAGTGGACGTAGTGAATTACGTCCAATAGACATTCACTTCAGCGATGCAGCGCGATTTCCAGGGCGACCGCAAGGGTCGCCCCTACTATATCCGGTTGTCGCTTTCCGTAGGAAAGCGGCTCGCAGAGCCGCCTCGTGTATAGTAGCGGCGACCCCTGCGGTCGCCCTGGTGAGGGACTGAACCGCTTGCTAGCCTTGAAATGAATGCTTATCGAACGTAATGAATTACGTCCCTACAAGCGAAAAAACGTCTTGTTGGGTTGCAATCAACTCTAGCAGAGCTTGCAGCCCCTGCTTTGCCCCACTCCGTTGCTCGTCGGTGAGCATCGTATCGGCGGCAAATTCATCCTCGTCTAAGACGCGGATAGCACCTTGTGGGCTAACCCACACGTCTAATAGCAGGTCGACCTGCTCGATGCGCTCATCAAAAAGAACCGCCGGCTCCGCAACATTACAGTACCAGCCTTTGCGAACACCGTTCGCATCAGCTATGTCAAAAATGTTATACCAGCGATTGGTATAGTAATATTCTATAAAGCGGTCTCCCGGCTCAAAGGTGGTGTAGCCCAGATGTTTTGTCGCCTGAGACCAGTAGGCTTGAATAATCACTCCAGAAGCCAGCCGTTCAAGAATTTCACCCTGGTACTGAATTTTTGGTTCACCGCGTGGATTCTGCTTAACGACTGTAATCATGCTTCCCGTTCTTCACTGAAGTGACGCCTCTAACCTATGATAGTGTACCCCAGATGAATCTAATATGCAATAGTGACAAACCGGTGATTACCCATAAGTCGGCCAGAGATGCTTCGCTGCGCTCAGCATGACAGAACTTCCGGTTGTCAGGCTCCACGCAGCGAAGCATCTGTCGTGCGAAGTCGTGCAGCAGACTCGACTCATGTCACCTTTGAGACGTATGGGTAATCACCAGTGACAAACAGGCTCTGGTTATGCGGTAGTATGAATGGTTTGAAGCAGCTTGTGGGGCTGCTTTATAAAAATCAGCTTGTCTCATATGCGTTATTTTTAGATGAGACGAACTGATTTTTTGTGCTGTACCTTTACCACCGCTCGAAGTACTTATTATCCATCTTCTAAAATGTTATATAATTGTGTTGAGAACCTCATCCTGGATTTCTTCATTTGAATTTCATATCTCGAAAGGAAAAACAAAACTATGAAAAGGGCGTTAACCCGCTTCGGGCAAGGCACTCTCTTGCGTATCGTAGTTGCTATCCTGTTTGCGCGTGGCTTGATTGCTGTGCTCTTTGGAGTTGCAGCATTCTTCTGGCAGGGGCTTGATGTAGGGACGTTAGCGACTCTCTTTGCCTACTTCGTCCTCGTCGATGGTCTTCTCGCAGCACTCCTCGCATTTGGTGATTTTGCTCAACGTGTTCACTGGTGGGGACACCTGGGAGAAGGAGTGCTGGGCGTGTTCATGGGATTTCTCACCCTCTCCCGAACAAATATCACCACATTAGGATTGCTTTATCTGATCGTGATCTGGGCACTCGTGTTCGGTGTCCTGGAGATTGCGGTCTCCTTCTGGACGCGCACCATCAATAGAGAAAGTTGGTTCACCTTCGTCAATGGAGTGTTTGCGCTGCTCTTTGGTCTCGTCCTGCTGATTCAACCAGGCGGGGGAGCCATTACATCCGTTCGCCTCATCGTGTACTATGCACTCGTGCTGGGAAGCATGCAAGTGATGAGAGGCGCCCGTATCTATCTCGCACGAAATATCGCCATAGCAGCAATCGTCTGAAGTGCATGTTGAGGAAAAGTAGTATGGTTCAACAAATTTCCACATTGAACCATACTGTGCTTGTTCGAGGGCAGAGGTATCGAAAAAATAGATATCCATTAACGAGGCCCTCTATCCTCAATCACCATCTCAGAAGCTGGTTGGCCTTGTCCAAAGCGGTGGGCAACGTACTCTCTTTCTTCTTACACCCTACCCCACCAATTCCGCCACCAGGTCTAAGAGCTTATTCAGGCTGACGGGCTTGCTGATGCCAACAATGGGGCGACCCTGGAAGTTGTGCTCAAGGACACCGGCAGAAGCCATGATGGTTGGCACATGCTCAAGAGCTTTTTGGCTGTGCAGCATGTCGTACAGTTCGATACCGTTCATATTGGGGAGATTGTAGTCCAGGATAAGCAGGTCGGGAGTAACCTCTTTAATGGTGTTTAATGCCTGGATACCGTCGGTGACGAGGATCGGTGTATGGTGCGTTTCCTGGACGATAGCCTGGTAGAGGAAATCTCCAAAGGGGGCATCATCTTCCACGATCAATATAACTTTGGCGATGGTATGTATTTCTATTGTCGTCTCTTTAAGGTTATTGGTCATAACTGCGCTCCATACAGTTGAATATAGATCAGATACTCTACCTTAAATCACGTTCTAGCGGGGATTTAGTTTCATTAATGTGTTGTACAATACGAAAAAAGTAGTAGAGAGGAAACTAGAGCGTGGCGTTTCTAACATTTTTTGGCACAAGTGATGCACGAGGTGTGCCGCGCATGATGTGTGACTGCCCCGTTTGCCACTCATCCCATCCAATGAATCAGCGTATGCGGCCCGGCGTTGCTATTCAGACCGATCATGGCACCACGCTGGTGGATATTACGCCTGACTTTCGCAACCAGTTTTTGCGCTATGGCAATAAAACTATCCCCCCTCTGACCTTGATTACGCACGCGCATAACGACCATATTGGCGGTATTGGCGACTATGCCGACCTCTGCTATTGGAACAAGGTGGCACCGACAATCGTCAGTCCGGCGGATATCATCGCTTTGGTGGCGCAGCGTTACCCCTATCTGATCAATGCTCGCGGCATGGAATTCGTTGCCGCCGAACACTGGCACCTGGACGATTGGGACGTCTCTTTTCATAGAGTCAACCATGGAGCGAACGGCTATGCTTATGGCATTCGCTTTCAGGGGAAAAGTGGCACATGGGCGTACATACCTGACTCGTTTCAAGTAGAAAGCCAGCAACTCGCCGCTTTTCGAGAGCTGGACCTGCTCATTCTAGGGACGGCATATTGGCATGAGAAAATTGACCCTGCCCAGCGTTCAATTTATGACGTACAGGAAGCTCTCGTGTTGAAAGAGGAGCTTGACATACAAAAGATGGCCCTGACACATCTATCGCACGATATCGACTTGGCCGTCCGCCATCATGAGCTGCCTGCACATGTCGAATTTGCCTTCGATGGCATGCAGTTGCCACTACCCATTTAGGGCATCACTATCAACGTCCAAAGGGAAAATAACCTTGTGTATGCTATACTGAGCCTATGTTGAGCATGGATTTTATTCGACAATATCCGCATATTGTGCGTGAGGGATTACAGCGACGCCATGATTCCCAGGGGATCGACGAACTAATGCACCTGTCGGAGCAGCGGCGTGGGCTTGTCACACGCTGCGACGGTCTCTATAACGCGCTCAAACCACTGAAAGAATCGATCAAGGCCGCGCCCGTTGAACGGCGTGCGGAAATGAGCCAACAGATCAAGGCGACAACACAGGATATACGCCAGCTTGAGATGCAGATTGTCGATCTTGAGACACGTTTGCACCCATTGTTATTGAGTTTGCCCAATATTCCGCATCAGAGCGTCTCGGAGTCGGCTGATACCGAACTGAGGCGTTGGGGCGAGCCGCTCTCCTTTTATTTTGCGCCCCAGCCACATTGGGAACTGGGCGAACGCCTGGGCATCCTTGATTTTGAAGGTGGCACCAGGATTGCCGGTAGCCGTTTCGTCACCTTGAAAGGTGCTGGCGCACGACTGGAACGCGCCTTACTCTCGTTTATGCTCGATCTGCACACGCGAGAGCACGGCTATACCGAGATCATGCCGCCCTACCTGGCACGGCGTTCGCTGATGGTTGGCGCGGGCCAATTGCCCAAGTTCGAGGAGCAGGCGTATGCTTGCACGGAGGATGAGTTATATCTGAATCCGACCGCGGAGGTACCGCTGGTCGGCGTGCATAGCGACTCTATTTTGCCGCCGAACACCTTACCGATACGCTATGTTGCCTGGACAACAGCCTTTCGCCGTGAGGCTGGCTCGTCTTCCCGCCAGAATCGTGGCCTGTTGCGTCTACACCAATTTAACAAGGTGGAACTCTTCCAATTGGTCGCGCCGCAAGATTCGTATGATGCCCTGGATCAGATGCTGGCCCACGCGGAAGCCGTGCTGCGACTGTTGGAGTTGCCCTATCGTATCATTGCGCTCTGTGCCGAGAATCTCCCCTTTGCTGCCGCGAAGACGTTGGATATAGAGGTCTGGATGCCAGGGCTGGGACGCTACTTTGAAATATCCTCGGTCAGTAACTGTGAAGCGTTCCAGGCCCGACGTGCCAATATCAAATACCGCTCGTCCAACGGCAGACAAGCGGATTACGTCCATACGCTCAATGCCTCCGGTCTGGCCGTGGGCAGAACGATGGCCGCGCTTCTGGAAACCTACCAACAGGCCGATGGCAGCGTGGTTATCCCAAAAATCCTACGGCCATACATGGGTGCCGCGCTGCTCACGCCATAACAGGAACCGGGGATGTAGGCAAACGTAATCTCACTGGAAGATAGCTTTGATGAATTCTACAAGGACGGCAAAGAAACCCCTGCTGACAGTACCCGCAATGCCAACGCTCGCATCTGCAACTTTACTGTTTCGCTCCCGTTGCATCTGGCCTCTGGCTTCCTGGGCCAATTCGTTGTGTGGATCGACTTCTGTTGCTCGCTTCAACAGGGCGCGTGCCTCACCTTTCCGCCCCATTTCATCAATGATGCCAGCCTTGATCGTCAAAGCATCACTATCGTTGGGATCGATCTCTAATGCTTTGTTGATGGCCTGCTCCGCATCCACACGCTCTCTTATCATGAACAAGGCAAGGGCTTTCGTTCGCCACCCCCTTCCATCGCCAGGATAAAGCCGTGTCAACCGATCGGCAACCGGGAGAGCTTGCAGGTAAACCTGTTCCTCGCACAGGATACGAGCTTTGTTAATCAATACTTCCATTGCGGCTGAGTCGACCCTCAATGCCTGATCAAGTACTGTCAGAGCCTCCTGTTGTCGATGCTCACTATCCAGGATGAGAGCTTTCTGGAGGTATGCCTCGACAACATTCGGATCAGCTTGTATCGCTGCATTATATGCATCAATAGCCTGTTCTGGACGGTTCTGCTGCTCAAGGATATGTGCCTTCACCAGCCACGCGGGAGCATAGCGTTGGTTTTTATCCAACGCCTGCTCTATCGCCACTGATGCTTTGTCATGCTTTCCTGCCTCCAGCAGAGACTCGCTCAACCTGGTCCATCCATCGTATGAAGCGATGTTTGCTTGTACAGCCTGTTCGAGAAATGGGATTGCCTCTTCATACTTTCCCTGCTGTTGTAGCTCGATCCCCTGTGCGAGTGCATCCATATTACCGCCTCCTCGCGTTATATCTCCTAGCGCATCTGGCGTTTGAAGAATAAAATAAACCATGTCGGGTCTTTTTGCTGTACTGCACTTACCATTTCATAGCCATCTTTTCCCAATTGCTCAATCTGGGCGGTCATGGCTTTGTCCCACCCTTTCCCCATACCGGCAAATCCCGCGTGCCATTGGAGACTCAACCACACATGTTCAAATCTGGGCTTGCTTACCATAGGAGTGACTTCTGAGTGCTGCATTGACTAACCCCCTTACGTACAGAGGACGGTACGTACTAAAAACTAACATCAACATTCAATAAGTAGATCATATTTCTGACTGAAATATCTAACACTATTATAATCGCTTCTGCATGATTTTTCTAGTACATAATACCCCTAAAGTTTCATGATTTATAACTATTCAAAAAACTAGTTGCTTGTACACAAGATAAAATCGACATGATATAGTCGCACGAGTGTTCATCTTTTGTCTGTAATCTGACATGAATACTAGATTACGTAATCGGCCAGCCTCCATGTTCCGCAATCATCACATCAAGCTGCTCCATTAACGTGAACGTCTCTGCCAATGCCGCCACAACACGTTGGTAGTGCCGAATATCATCAAACGACAGCACGCGCCCTTTGCGATCCTTCAACCACTTATGGCAGACCTGGTAGCCGCCAACATGAAAATCCCATATATGCTGTGGTACGCCATCAAAATATTGCGCCTTGTTGATAGACACTCTTCCCTGCTCAGGCTGCTTATCTGCCACCAGATATTCCACTTTCTCCACCATATTATTGCCAGCAACAGGATACGTTGGCAGGTTAGCACCGAACTGTTCCATCAAATGGAGAACAACCAATCGTTCACCCAACGCACATAATTCACGGAACAAGTCGGTATTGGAGGTAAGCGGCAGACGCGGAAAGTCAATCTTGAGGAACTCAGCGTAACGAGCATGGTAGGTTGATGACTGGAAAACGGCATATATGTAATTGAGGATGTCCTCCGGCCCAAATGTTCCTTGTAAATCTCCCTTACCGATAGAAATAAAGCGCATTTTGAGCTTGTCTGAGATAGCTGAGATGAAAGCGGGTGAAAGGTTAGGAGTGCAGTTTTCTTTTAAAGGTGTGTCGATTTCAAAAAGCCCTTGTAAAGGTGTGCCGTTGTAGAGGTAAAGGGGAAAAAGATAGTTCATTTCTTTTGTCTTATTGGATATTGCACAACATTCAGTGATCCATTTCGTTACGCCTACTAATGTCCATTCTCCTTGTTGTGACTGCTGACGACAAGAAATAAGTCCCAAATTCTTCTTTGCAAGGATATGATACATAAGCTTCTCACGCGGCATACAAATGAAACCGCGAGAGTTACCGGTATAATAAGTGTATCGGACATCGAATGGGCGATAGATGATAGGTGTGATATTGGATTTAGAAGGCCCAGATGTTTTTACATCTTTCTGAGCGAGCAAGACTTGCCAATCTCTAGTGTCATTACCTAAATTGTACTTGTTTCGAGCCTCTTCTGATGGTAAAGTAACAAAGTCTGTAACGGTATCCCAAACATCTTCTTTGTTCCATTGAATAGCTAAAGCGTCGCGTGCTGTATAAAACCCCGCACCATTAATAGGGAAGATATCAGTAACTTTGTAACCTTTTTCATATTCTGAAAGAAGGGTTATGTCTTGTGGTATAAAAAGATAAAACGGTGACTGAGGGGTAAGTGCTGTCCATTCTGTAGTCGTAATGTCATGGTTAGTCAGCCAATGGTATTTACCCCCAACTAAGTGCCGTCCTTGGGAAGTATTCTCATAGACCTCGCGCAATCCCCACAAATCTGTATGATGAACGGTGGTTTCATGAGAAGCACCCTTCGTGTTACCTCGTTTTATAAAAATACTAATAGCTACTCCTTGTTGGATATCGAAGATGTTCTCATCTTTCGAGCCATCAGGACTTCGTTCTTTCTTGTTACTATTGCCGTGTAGATTTAACACATAAATGTCATCAAAGGTTTGCATTAAACTTTGGCGCATTCCTCGGAAAGTGGGGTTATCTAAATAACCATGGTTCGTGATGAAAGCAAGTATCCCATAGCCTGTCTGTTTTATACGCCACTGCGCGAAGCGCATAAACTTTACGTAGTCATCCTGCAAACCCTTTGGATTACGTTCTCCTAACGGTTGACCGTCCGCTTGATAATAGTCTCGAACAAGGCCGCTGATCCATGCACCTATATTCACTGATTTATATGAATAAGGTGGATTGCCGATCACCACCATAACAGGCGCGTCGTGCTTTACATTGCCAGCTGCGGTAGCCTCGTCTACCAACCATTCGGCGAATGGTAGCTTGCCGCCCTCAAATCCCTCTTCCAGCGTATTGGTGAGATACACACGCAGACGCTCGTTGCTCTTGAAGTCATAACCTGTCTCAGCCAGTTGCAGCCCTAGTTTCATGTGCGCCACTGCATAGGGAGCCATGAGCAGTTCGAAACCGAATAAGCGTGGCAGCAAGTGTCCCGAAACATAGCTTGACCACATACCCTTATTGCCTCTGAATGTTGCATAAATATGGTCAATAATGCTGTGTAAGAAGGTAGCGGTTCCGGTGGCGGGATCAAGTATCTGGACTTTGTGCGTCTCCCTGCTGAGTGTGCCATCCGCGCTGGTTGCCCTGATTTTGGTGGCATCGGCAAGCCCATCAGGCAAGCCAAAATCCTTTTTGAGCAGGTAATCCACACTTCTTACAATGTAGGAAACCACTGGTTCTGGTGTGTAGTAGACGCCGCGAGCCTCGCGCATCTTCGGGTCATATGCCGCGAGGAACGTTTCGTAAAAGTGGACAACGGGGTCTTCCTGACGTGTGTGCTTGCCGAAGTCGCGCAGAATGGCTCCCATATCGGAGCGGTTCAATACCTCGGCCAAATCATCCACCGCCCACACAATACTTTCGTCGAGGTCTGGCCCTGCGATATAGCCAAACATCTTCCGTAAGAACGGGTTGGTTTTGGGAATATCGTAGGCCGCGTGTTCACGGGTGAATGTGATGGTTGGCTTCGCATTACAGCGGGCCGCGAACAAACCATAGCAGATGGTTTGCGCATACATATCGGCAAACTGTTCGGCATTGAGTTCTGGGAGCAGTACCTGTCGAAAGCCCTCCATCTGCTCATGCAGCGAGCCACCACCATACTCACTCGTAAAGGCTAAACTGATGGCATTGCGGATAAGTTGCGCGATAGAGGCCATGCGGGTAGCAAGTTCCTTCGGGTTATTCACCGTTGGAGTTTGTGCTATCATGAAGCCTTGCAAGAGCTTGCTAACCTGCTCTATCCCATCCGTTTCGGCTATCCACCTGTTGCCTTTCGACGCCTTCGCGAGTCGTGCTGTAACCCTATGCTGTCCCGCCATATACCAACGATATTCCACATAATCGGTGAGGATGAGGTTGCCCAGGCTTCCCAGGTAGCGTTTCATCTGGTCACTACGTTCGACGTGATCGAGGGAGACGGCAATGTCTTTGGTTTCGATATAGCCAAGAGGAGTTTGTTGTTTCGTGATGATAAAGTCCGGTGCGCCGCACGCGACGCGCTTTGGTTCATTCGTTGCCGTCGTGCCAGGATAGAGCGTTTCGAGTAGTTCTTTCAAATATGAGCGGTACGTATGCTCTGTCGCGTTGCCGCCCTTCTGCGCTCCCTCAACTTTTTTAAGATAGCTCCGTATCTCCGCATCGCTCATATGCGTCCATCCCTTCCCTTGCTATATGTTCCAGATGTCAAAACTATATGAGAATTCCAGCGGAACTCCGATTTCTTGCAACACAACCTTTATGCGGACTCGGCAAACTTGTAGAGAGGAACAGTTCGCTCTGGTAGTCTCGTTGTCCGACGCAGGGCTTCTAAATGCTCGATAGTTTCGGGTGCAAAAAGCACATCGCCGCAGATATCACATACTTCGGCGGGGATGTGTTCGACTACAATGATACGATCTCCCTGGTGAATGGCACGTACAACTTCTTTTTGTTCGTATTTACCTGGGCAATCTGCAATACTACATCTCATTTGAGTCTTCTCTGTTGGGCTAATCCATTTTATTCTATCATAGCTGACAAGCACCGGGGAGACCTTGACCCGTTTGGATAGGGTTTGTGAATGATTGCTGTGAGGGCCATAGTTGCGACCAGGGCTGATTCCCTCTCCTCCAGAGAGGGTGGCAAGGGATCGCCCTACTATACGAGCTCAACGAGTAGAACGCGCATCGTAGTATAGTAGGGGCGATCCCTTGCGGTCGCCCTGGTAATCTCTCGATTAGACGGAATAATTTCTCTCTCTAGGATACTAAAGCTTGACAATGAATCTTGCTCAAGCGTGTCAGGATGGATGGAGGGGCCGAATCGATTGGAGATAGCCGTGTTCGAGCAGCATATCTGCGCGGAGTGCGAAGGCGTCTGGTGAGAGGACAGAGAAGTCGAGGGCATCGGCAATGCGGTCAATGATGTTGAAGTAGGTGCAGACATAGAGAGCATCCAAGATGGCTTGTTCGCTTACGCCTGCTGCATGGAGAGGTGCGATATCTTCTGGCCCGACATGAGCGGGGGTGAGAGTCACTTTCTCCAGGAAGCCCAGTGTTGCTCGCAGTTTTTCGTTGATCGAGGTGGTACGCCAATCATCCAGGATGGTTTGAACGGTGTTGTCTGTAAGTTCTTTCGACGCAACTGCGCCGTGAATGCCTGTTCAATATTGGCAGGAATTTTTGCGGGAGACGAAGGCGGCGAACAATTCGCATTCGCCAACAGTCCATTGCGAGGATTCGCGCAAGACTTCTTGTACGCCTTGAATGAAGTATCTGCCGAACAATTCAGGCCGGTAGGATGATGTGCGTACCACGTCGCTCACGGGTTCGTTTTTGAGGACTTGATTAAGCTTATGAAGTCTCATGATTAGTCTCCTCTAATGCTGCAAGTCCACGTTCCATGCGTGCTCTAGCGGCTCCAAGTGCTGCACTGAGGGTGATTTCGAAGATGGCGTCTTCGGAATAACCGGCATGGCGTAGTGCTTCGATATCCTTATCGGTGGTTTTGTAGGCGTGTAATGCGACTTTGTTGACGTAGCCTACCAGTTCTGGCGGAAGTTCGCCTATTCTGGCACCCGGGCGGCCACCAAGTTCGGCTGATTTTTCTTCAACTGCCTGTCTCAGGGCAGGATCGGTGTCTCCGGTGCTGGTGAGTACCGCTTCAGTCAGGCGTTGCATATTTGCGGCATGACGATCATCCATGGTGGTTATTTTTCCTCCTCGTCTGGTGGATGTTCTGATTATCTAAGCAAATTGGTGATCTCCGAGTTTCGCTGCCTATATAGGCACATTCATTATATAACGTACCTCACCTTACTTATCATTTTCTGGATCAGGGATTTCTTCTACGAGGTCGTTGAGCGTCACCTTGAGGGCTTTGGCAACTTTGTGGAGCGTATCAACGGTAGGATGATAGTTGGGGTCGTCAAACATCCTCTTAATCGTATTGCGATCAACATCTGACATTCTCGATAGTTTTCCCATTGAGATGCCACGTACCTTAGCAGCCTCTTTTACCTTCAGTTTTATCACAATTGCGTGACTACCTCGCTTTTTGCCCATGGTAGCAGCTATAGTCCCTTGACTGAACTACATAAGTAATGGTCCAATAGTAAGGGTACCGTAACTACTAACATCAACGCAAAGAGAGGAGACTTGAGCAATGCCAGCACCAACTAGAGAGGAAATCACACAGAAGTTAGCCGACCTCAAAGCATATAGCCGCGAGTTCGATATGTATCGTGCCTGCATGAGGTCAACGAGCGGCGAACAGGTTAATGAGGCATATAGGGCAATGCTGGAGGCAGAAAAGCACTATACCGCCTTGTCCGATTGGTTTATCAACCAGGGTATCCATGTCTTTTGGGACATAGAACGGCAGGAATATATTGTAGTGCCGACAATTCACGCGCAATGAAATGAAACGCTTGTATACAGAGGGTGCGTGCAAGTAGTAGATGAAGAACAAAAGAAGGAGCTTATGAGTATGGATACTCTGTATAAGGCGGAAAAGCCAAAAGAAGCGTTGCGCAAAACTATCTTAGTCGTAGAAGACGATGAATTGATGGGACAATTTATTACCCAGGCATTACAGGATGAAGCATCTTATCAAACTGTACTTGCTACTGATGCATTTCGGGCCTTGAGTATCGTAAGGAGCCTCAAGCCATCCCTTTTTTTGCTTGATTATCAGCTTCCCAAAATGAATGGTATCGAACTCTATGACCTCCTTCATAGTGCGGCAGGGCTAGAAGATGTCCCGACGATTTTTGTAAGTGCCATTCCCCCCATCAAGCAACTAGCGAAGCGGCATATCTATTATATGGAAAAGCCGTTTGAACTTGATGAATTTTTGCAGAAGATCAAAGAGATTTTGGAAGGGGAAACCGCCTGACGCGCTATTCTCTTCCTTCATGTGCTTCCAGTATCAGCGCACACATGTGAAACCACCTCATCTGTTCGTTCGTGCTAGTACGGAATGCTTTTTCGGCTTTCACCGAATTACTTGGAGGAAGAATATGTCCGAAAATCAAAACCGCGCACCATCAGGAGCTTATACGACGGTCAAAACCATTCTCGTGGTTGAAGATGATAGAAGCATTGCTTCATTCTTCGTCGAAGCCATCAAACAAGAAACACCTCATCAAGCTCTCTTTGCTTTTGATGGACAACGAGCATTGATAATGCTGCACGATCTCAAACCGGACCTCATCGTTCTTGATTATAGCCTTCCGTACATGAATGGCCTCGAACTCTACGATCACATTCACGCCATGAAGGGCCTCGAACATATCCCTGCGCTAGTAATCAGCGCACGTCCTCCATTCGAAGAGGCGCAGAAGCGAAAACTCATGTGCTTGAAGAAGCCCATCGCACTGGATGAACTGCTTCAAACCATCGAAAAGCTCTTAACCCAAGAATAAACATGCTGTTGAGGAAGATGAACAGCTTGATGATTATCGAAGTTTGGCAAGCTTCTATTCCCTTTTTTAAAGAATGCTCCCCATTGCCTTGCATCGTGATTTTAAAATATCCTGGAACATGCATCTTCCACAATTTATCAACTGATAATGTTCGTGTTAGGGGTGTGTTGTTCCATCGGGCATGGTTGCGCCTTTGAGTGACTTGGCTTTATCCAGTTGTTCAGTAGTGACTTTCGCTTTATCTAGGGTGGCACCGCTCAAGTCGGCTCCAATCAGATAGGCTTCACTTAGATCGGCTTGATAAAGGTTGGCTTGATGTAAGTTAGCATCGCAGAGGTTTGCACCTTGCAGGTTAGCTTGAACTAAAATAGCACGTTGAAAATTGGCACCGCTCAAATTTGCCCTATCTATTTCAGCATGGTGCCTATGGTGGCTTAAAAATATCTCTTTCCTACTCACTTCACCTAAATCAGCTTCAATCAACCAGGCACCACCTAAATCAGCATTACTAAGGTTAATCCCCTTCAGGACTGCCTGATGTAGCAATGTTTTGCTGAGATTCGCTCCGCTTAGGTTAGCTTTACTCAAATTAATTTTGTTGAGGCTAAGATCACTGAGGTTTGCCTCCGTTAGATCAACGCCACTCAAATCAATAGTGTTGCTTGTCCTGCCTACAATAGTGTTACTCTTCACGCCAATTTTGATAAGGTTGGATTCGTACAAAAACAAGATAAGACCTCTTTTACGGTGGGCATTTAACTGAGTTAGTACAGCCAAGGTACGAGCGCGTGCGATACTATGTACCTCGTCATTTATAAGTGAATCAAGCAGTTTCTCATGCAGCAAAAGTTCTGACATTTTGTCAATATAGGTTTGGAGTGCTGCTGCTTGTTGATTGTCTGTCGTAATTCTTTGTTCTGTACTCTTTTGAAACCGACTGAGCAAAATTCCTCCCCCTGCAATCACCACAGGAATAATAGCGAGTTGCAGCCAATCCCAAAACGATTTTGTTGGTAGTTGTACAGTGGTTATAGTAGTTCCGCGGGCGATACTCGTGGTTGTCGAAAGAAAATCCAATCGATAAACCCATAATTATTCTTCTTACATTCTATAAGAAGTACCGTACGTGTGGAGGCCCAGGTTCTTCCGCTATCTGCCCATATGTCAAGATTGCTGTTCGCGCCACCATACGTGACTGGTGGTAAATGACTTACGAAGTGAGCAGATCTGGCCCTCAAACGTGGAACATTGCCCTCAATCGTGAGCATTGGCGTGAACAAGGCAAGGAAAAGCGCTCTGCATCTGGCTTCTTCCATCGATACCTTGTAAATTGGCTCTGATGCCCTCCTGGCGTCCAGTGTAGCAGGAGGGCATCAGAGCCTTTACGGTTCCATTCTTCCGTCCTTTGCCTGCACCTAGCCGGGTTGCTGGTAAATTAACCGAGGGTGGACCAATTTTGCACTGAAGGGTGGGAATTTACACTGAAGGATGGAACTTGACGTTTCGATGCCTGGAAAAACTGCTTCCCATCAGGATACTTTTCACTGAATTTGTAATTGCATCCTCATCGAGAGCTTGACAAACCGTTGGAATATCGCTTTCACGCTGGTTGGCTGTCTGATTGTTCGTAGGTAATTGCTCCCTCTTTTATCCTGCCTGCTTGACCCTTGCCAGCCACGCTTGCATGTCGGGCTCGTGCTCTTCGTGGAAGTGGTCGAAGAGGAAGGCCCCGGTGAGCCGCTCACCCTCAAACCAGGGCAGGCGTTGGGGATCGTTGAGCTGCTCATCGCTCAAGGCGGAGACTTCGGCGACCAGTTGCTGGAAAACCTCGTGTGAATCGTTGAGGACGTCGGCCAAGGGGCGATCCCGGTTGACCTTGTATATCCAGGCGTTAATCTCGTCAACCTCGTCGTCCTCATGCAATTCCGCTGGCCAGAGTGCTATCATGTCCGTCGAGGGATCGAGGGCAGCCCGGAAGCGATTTACCGTGCGCCGTCGCCACCCGGTTATGTGGGCAACGATATCTTTGATCGACCAGCCTCCTGCGACCTCCGGCTGCGTCATGTTCTCCTCACCAATCTCGTCGAGCAATGCCAGCCATGCCGCCTGCTCGCTCTGTAGCTCGGCGAGGAGCTGCTTCTTGCTGATGGGTTCTGTGCTGTTTTCGCTCTGATTCGTCATGCGCTTGCCTCCTGATTTTAGGTTTTGCTTCTAGACTACCACAAAAAGCGGGCAGGGAGCGCCCTCTTAGCCCAGGCAGAAAGTCCCCCGCAGATCGTTTTGCGCCGTTGCGCGTCAATTCAGTGGGTGAGGAAGCCGCCACTTCAGCTTTGGCAGGTATATTTGCTTCTATCACCTGCGGAGGAAGGAAACCTGAAGCATGATCAGAGTATTTTGCACTCTCCTGTGTGTTGTTTGCCTGCCGCCTTTCTGGCTGTGCTCCTGGGAACCTGGAGCCTATCAGCAGTCGAACACCGACCAGCAGATGTCGTTCCGCAACCGCTGGTCGTCGAGTACGAGCTCGCGAATCGCCTCCGGGAGCTGGTCGCGCTGCCACCGGCACTCGAGCCGCCCTGCGCTCTCGCCCTCTCCTTCCGGCGCGGCAGCACGTGCGGCCTTGATCGCATAGGCGGCCGCACCCAGCTCGTGCGCGGCGACGTGCGCGATGACTGCTGCCTGGCCAGCAGCATATGCGGCATGCCGGGCTGCCCCGCGCAGGTCTCTGGCCGCGGCCATTGCATGGCCGCCTGCCGAGCGAGCCTGGGTCATCGTGACCTCGCCACGCGCCCAGGCGCGGGCATGCTCGATTGCCCGGCGCGGTCGCGGGTCCTCAGGCCGAGCCGACTCGAAGAGGTCAAGAACGTGCTCCGCGCACAATGTCGCCCAAAGAGCGAGGAGCTGATGATCCGAATCGGTGAGGGTTCCACCACGGCGGATCGTCACGAAACGAGGGTCGCGGTCTTTCGGAAGGATCATACCCAGCACCCCTTCTGCTCGCATCTGCCCAACATGTAAATAGCTGGCTCATCTATCAGCATATCGTAGATTATAGCATCAGGGGCATATTTACAAGATGTTGATGGAAGAAGTCAGATGGAAAGCGGTTTTTCCAGGTATCGAAGTGACAAGTTCCATCCTTCAGTGTAAATTCCCACCTTTCAGTGCAAAATCAGTCCACCCTTCAGTTAATTTACCAGCTGCCAACCCCATGATCCAGGTTATCTTTCAAACCACAAGTAAAGATGGCAATGATATAATGCTGGAGCAACCATAATAGAAAGAGATTCATATGGAAGACAAGTCTGCTGCTCAGCAGATAAATGCCATCATCAAAAAGTATGATGATTGGCGGGGTGAGATGTTGTCACGGCTGCACGCTTTGATCAAACAAGCTGACCCTGCCTTAGTTGAAGAAGTGAAGTGGAAAAAGCCCTCAAGGCCCGAGGGAGTCCCCGTGTGGTCTCATGATGGAATACTCTGCTTTTGCGATACCCTCAAGAACGCCGTAAGATTGACATTCCTCAAGGGTGCTCAGATGAAAGATCCGCACAAGCTCTTTAACACGCGCCTAGATAGCAAGACGGCTCGTGCTATCGACTTTCACGAAGGTGATATCATCAATGAAGCCGCGTTAAAAGCACTCATTCCGGAAGCTGTGGGGCTGAACAAGTCAGAAGCAAATGAGCCCTCATTCTATGAAAGCCATCATTTATGATGACTTTTTAGATTGTTTATCGAGTACTACTTTTTGTACCGAAGGACTTACTGCCTTATCCGTGCGGTGAATACAGCCATACCAACAGCAAGGTCGGCGCATTCCCTCTTTGAGTTCCGTGCGCACCCTTTCAACGTGCTGCCTTCTGGTTTCTGGTTTTTTCACGGAGATCGCCCAGCATATCCATTCATTGCGTGCAAGAGGCGTAAGATCCTCCCATGAGGCTCTCGCCTCCGCGTCAGAAGCGAGGGTTTTCCGTAAGTCCTCTGGCAATTCGTGGACAACACCACCGGAGATGTCATTTTTGGTCATAGTCATAAGTCTATACTACTACAAAATAGCCTCTCTCGCAAGGATTGCAGGAGCTAACGGCGTCTTCAATTTGCCTGTCTTCTCCGTGCCGAATTTACAAAAATGGTGTGCAAATGTTCGCTTGTGGAGCGGCTTGATCTGCTGCCAATAGCTGTGCTGCTCATGATTGGGGGCAAACTGCCCGCTCAGAGGGCAAAATCCGCTCACTTCGTAGGGCATTTACCAACTGGATAGTTGGTATCTTGTATCTGCCAGTTTTTCGCGTTATGTACAACATCTTGGCACTTTCGTTCAAAAAACGCTCCATGAATGTTTAAGGCGTGAATAGTATGCTCTTCGTCGGTAGAGGATTCGGGTCTGTTTTGCTGTTGTGTCATATTCCTCTTCTATTCTCATCTTCTTGTAGATCATCGGGTATCTCTAGCGTGGCAACATTTATTCAGGTGGGGTACGTGGGGGGTTAGGAGTATACTCAATGAGGTCGCACACATGAACACCGAGGGCGGTAGCTATCCTGTCCAGGGTAATGGTAGATATTTCGCTCGTAGGTTCCCTATAGACCCTCTGAATGGTTTTCCTATCCACCCCCGCATCACGGTGCAGTTGCCCCATGCTGAACCCTTTGGCCTCAGCGATCTCTTTCACCTTTAAGCGTATCATGTATACCCCCTTACTCCTCAGATTGAAGGCATTGTAGTCCTGTCCTCTGCTTGACGGAACTTGGATATTTGTCGTATGATTGTCACGGTAGATGTACAGTCATATGATTATACTCCCATCCATCGACACAAAAGGAGAGAACTTGAGCAATGACGACATTGACGCCAGGAGAAATAGGGCAAAAGCTAGTTGATCTCAAAGTATTCAGCCGAGACTATGACGCACAGAGAAGAAAGATGATGTACTCCTATGGCACACAGATGGAAGAGGCATATAAGGCCATGCTGGAAGCCGAAAAGAAATATCTTGCTCTCTCCGACTGGTTTATAAACCAGGGTATCCATATATTTTGGGATAGGCAACGGCAAGAATATATTGTAGTACCCTCAATTCACACGCAATGAGATGAGCTTCTTAGTAATAGAAACCCTAACAATATCCCAAAAGTCCTATTTCCTATATATAAACCTGATTGCTTGCTTCAAAACACGAACAGGCCTGGCAAGAGAACTTAGCGGACGAAAAGCATGGTAATTAAACGAGGAAAACGACTAATTTTTGCGTACCTCTTCCCTAATGCCTATGACTTGTGGTAAACTAGCCTACGGAGGGATGGCAGAGTGGTCTATTGCGGCTGTCTTGAAAACAGCTGGGTTAATCGCCCCGGGGGTTCGAATCCCTCTCCCTCCGCCTACAGAAAAGGCTTGCAAGCCTTTTCTGTGTTTATAGCACTTATGGTAGAGCTATATAGTCTACCGGGTTAGCATGACCCCCGCTGGAAGAACAATGTTGACAGTGTTCGTCAACAGTTAGAATGCTTCGTAAAGAAGCAAGACAATTGAGTCGGCGTATATTTGTAATGCAACATTCGTAGTGGTCTCTGATGCAAGTTGATAATTCCGTAGCGGTGGGGGACGGAAAAGAAACTTGCCACGGAGCCGTTTTTGACGGGCGGTGAATTATTGTGTCTCTTATAGGTACATTGGAGCAGGTCAGTCTAGCGTCAATCCTGCAAGGAATTGAAACTCATGCGAAGACCGGGTTGCTCGTTATTAAGCAAGAAGAACAGTGGGTAGAACTTTATTTTAGAGATGGTCGATTAATGTGTATCGGCCCCGTGCGAGCCAATGCAACCCTGGGGGAACGGCTGTTGCAGGCGGGCGTTATTTCACAATCAGCGTTACAAGATGCCCTCCAATCCATTGGCGAAGCACATTTTGGCGAGACACGCGTTGCCTTGACATTGATGGAACTGGGCTATGTCAGTCATGAGGGGCTGCGAGCGTGGGCCACAAAAGAAGCAACCAATGTCTTGAAAGTACTTTTCACCTGGCAAAATGGTACCCTTTATTTTGAGGATGGACAGCAACCTCCCGTGGATAGATTGCTCGTCGCTCTTTCCTGTATGTCCCTGTTGCCACCAGCTCCAACAGTTATGACTCCTCAAGAACCACCACGAGTACAGGTGGAACTAGCCCCGCCAGTAGTTCAAACACAGCAGCCACCACTGGCACCCGCGACACCTATAACGCCTATAACGCCTATGGTACCAACGCAGTCTACGCGTGCCACTACTCACGCTTTGAATGCGGTGCAAATTTTTACTGACGAGCCAATTTCTACTGCCATAGTAGCTTCCGTTACACCTGATTCACCGTTGCCCTCTCTGAATATATTTTGCGATTTAGATACGCCAACTGTATCGACACTGACGCCACCACAGCGCATTACTACACCTATGGCACCTCCGCCAATCAACAGTTCGTATCTCCGCGCCGATATGGTGCTGATGCCGGTAGACCTTTCATCGTTACGCGAACAGAATCCGCAATTGCCGATCACGCCTGAACGCTGGCGCTTGCTGACGCGCATTGATGGGCAGACAACTTTGCAGCAGGTGTGTCAGGAACTGGCAATGCCTGCGCACATCATCTGCCAGGTTGCGGCTGAACTGATTGCGCTTGGGCTGGTGCAACCTACGAGTGGACAGCCAGCCGCTATAGCGGAATTGTCACCTACTTCGCGTGGACTGCTCATGGCTGGTCTGGGGAATGGCCATATTGCCCCTGGGTATGCCGCCTCCGCGGTGCCACCCTGGACAGCAGTAGGTCCTACCACAGACGCTCTGCCACCATCATTTCAATCAGCACTCTCTATTGAAACAAAGTCACAATGGGGCAATGGTGGGAATGGTGCAACGTTTGTGCCGGGCAGAGGCTGGATTCCTGCTTCTCAGCCCTTGCAACCATTGCAGCCCAGCGGTCCGCTCTATTTCAACGGTGTGTATGTCCCCTCCAGCAATGGACGCTAAATTGCTTTGATCAGGTAGCGAGTTGTGGATGGAGGTGTATGTGTGCATGGGCGAGTGGGGCGAGTGGCGTCATTTGAGCAGGGTTTTCCCCACGAGAACCCTGACATTGCTATACAGATGGTCGTGGGAAAGAGTGAGGCCATGCACAAGGTCGCGACGATGATACGCCGGGTCGCGGCCTTCCCATCGACGGTGATGCTCCAGGGCGAAAGTGGTACGGGAAAAGATGTCGCGGCCCAGACCATTCATCTTTTGAGTCGCCGCGCCGCTCGCCCGTTTGTCGCTCTCAATTGCGCCGCTATCCCTGGCACTCTGCTGGAAACAGAACTTTTTGGCGTTGAGGCGGGAGCATTTACCGATGCCAAGGTGTTGCGAGAAGGACACCTGTTGCGGGCAGATGGCGGTACCCTCTTCCTGGATGAAATTGGTTCCATGCCACTTGGCTTACAGGCTAAGCTGCTGCGTTTTCTGGAGACACGCAGCTTTCGCCGTGTGGGCGGCACACGAGAAATTCATGTCGATTTACGTATCATCTCCGCCACTAATGTTGATCTCAAGGCCGCCGTTGCGCGTAAAGAATTTCGTGAAGACCTCTATTACCGCCTCGAAGTCATTGCCATTACGCTCCCGCCTCTCCGCGAACGACCGGAGGATATTGCACCCCTTATCGAACATTTCTTACTCCAGCAGCACAGCGAAGACACGGAACCTCTGAGCATTAGCCCCGCGGCGATGAAATTCCTGCTGCACTACTCCTGGCCCGGCAATGTGCGCCAATTGCGCAGCACCCTGCAACGTGGGCAGATTCTATGCGATGACCGGGTGATCTACCCCAAAGACCTGCCCGATACTATCCTCAAAGCAGGAAGCAGTGCCGCCCTGCGCTTACAAGAGATGCAAGCACAGCTCACCCTGCCACCCGAAGGGGTAGACCTGCCAGCATTTTTAAGCCGTATCGAGCACAAGTTTGTCCAGGATGCCCTTGAACGTTGCCATGGCAATCAAGTTCAAGCCGCCGCCCTCCTGCACATGTCCCGCGACCAATTGCGCTACCGCCTCGCCCATTCGTGATGATGCGGAAACCTTGACTTTGCCCTGTTTCCCAGGTATGCTTGCTTGCGTGGATACAGTGCTTTACCTGGCCAAGGAGCATGCCTATGTCTCAATCCCCTGGCGATTATCAGCTCATCTCAGAGGTAAAGATTCGCCGCGAAGCCTTTGGCGGCATCCTCTACAAATATGGCTGTGCCGACCGTGGTTCCCTTTCCTTTATCAATTCACCACAACTGGTCGAACTATTGCTCGTGGGGCAACAACAGTACCAGGGCAATATCACTGCCGCCATTGCGAGCCACAACTATTCTCTTGCCAGTAAACAGAAACTCTTCGCGGCCCTCGACGATCTAGTCAAACGTGGCTATATCCATGTTGAAGGTGTATGAATTATGACTACGGACATACCCATCCACCCCCACCCAGGGTCTTTCACTGGTAGGTTTTTTGGGGAAAGGCATGGGCGAGGGGGAATGTCATTCTGAGCGCCGCGCAGAATCTCCGTGCCACGAACGATTCTTCGCTGCGCTCAGAATGACAGGCGGCGACGGGCGGTGCAAAAACCCTCCCCGTGTAAGCCCTTGCGGGTACCCTGCTGGAAACTGAACTGCTTGTCAATTTATATCACAGGAGCAATCTCTCATGACGGAACCAATACGTTTTTTTGGGCGAAACAGCCGCCTTGCATCCCAAAAAGTGGGAACGGTAGGCAAACTGCACCCCCT
This sequence comes from Ktedonobacteraceae bacterium, assembly GCA_051004815.1. Lineage (GTDB taxonomy): Bacteria > Chloroflexota > Ktedonobacteria > Ktedonobacterales > Ktedonobacteraceae > JBBQXY01. The sequence goes on along the minus strand of JBPCJY010000227.1, from coordinate 19,060 downwards.
GGCCTTGACCGCTATGCAGCAAACGGGGGAGTTGGTGCCACAAAAGAGGGGGCGCGGCTCGCAACGTTTTTTACAGGGAGGCTTATCAGCACCGATTACTGTTACCTGGGAGATAACGGCGGCCTGCAATATCGCCTGCGTCCACTGCCTCTCCTCTTCGGGACGTCGTCGCCCTCGTGAGCTGACTACGCAACAATCGTTGGCCCTCGTCGATGAATTCGCGGAAATGCAGGTGTTCCAGCTTCATTTTGGCGGTGGCGAACCATTTATTTATCCCGGTATCTGGCAAGTCCTCGAACGCTGCACCGAGCGCGGCCTCGTGATGTGTGTCAGCACCAACGGCACCTTGATTACGGCTGAGCGGGCGCGTCGTCTGAAACAATATGATCCGCTCTACTTTCAGGTCAGCCTGGATGGTGGCACCCCGGCCACGAACGATACTATCCGCGGCAAGGGCGTCTTCCAACGTGCGCTACGGGGCCTGGAACTGCTAGCCGCCGAGAACCATAGCCTCACCGTTAATAGCGTCTTGACCCGCTACAGCTTTGCCGAGCTAGACCGTCTCTACGAGATCGCGGCCAGTTTCAACGCCAGGTTACGCGTGACGCGTCTTCGCCCTTCCGGTCGTGGACAGGCCGTCTGGCATGAACTGCATCCCACTACTGAGCAGTATCGCGAGTTTACCGTGTGGCTCCAGGAGCACCCCGACGTGTTAACCGCCGATTCATTCTTTCACCTCAACGCCTTCGGTCAAAAGTTGCCTGGGCTTGATGTCTGTGGTGCCGCCACTGCTACCTGTTGTGTCTGCCCCGAAGGCGAGGTCTATCCCTGCGCCTTCTTCCAGGCTCCCGAATTTGAGGCGGGCAACTTGCACGAGAACAGCTTCCAGGAGATATGGCGCAACTCCGCCACCTTTGGCTTCTATCGCTCCATGGGCGGCGGTGCCTGCACAGGTTGTGGACAATACACCACCTGCCATGGTGGCTGTCCCGCGACGAAATGGTTTGTGCAGCAAAGCTTACAAATTCGCGACCCGGAATGCGTGCTAATGGGATGATCCGTCGGGAATTGTCGGCTTCTTTCTAATGATCGGCCACAATGGTTTCCAGGTACGGTGCTGTATACACCCTTGTACAACACCTACCTCATAGGCACAATCGTCGAGCAGCGCACACCAGGCATACGCGCCCAATCGCATATCCGGTCGGAGCCGCACATAATCAACCCCAATCACGATGCCCATCAGTATAAAGACAAGCACGAGCAGAGGTGGCAGTACCAATCCCACCAACAACAAAGGCAACGTATAATAGTGCGTCAGGTGCCGAGCCAGGTGATAGGTATAGGCAAGATTCCCCCGTATCGTCGCTCGCAAAACCGCCAGCGGCCCAAGCGGAACGCGCCGTCGCCTCACTCTTTGCCAACGTCGCCACGCTCCCCAAAGCGATAAAAGGAGGGCGATTGTTAGGCAGAGGAGGGAAATCATCCTGGCCCATTCCTTGCCCCCCACCACAGGGTACCCGCGAGGGGTACCCTTACCATGGACGACGAAGCCCGCGTCCATGGTAGGGGTACCCTTTACGGGTACCTTGCGGCGGGGGAGGGAGTGGATGGAACCGATATATGCTAACACACACCCCCACAATCCGCCCACAACCAGCCCCGCGAAACTTGCCTGCTCTGGTGGCAGCAGCAACACGCGCCGCTCTTCTGGGTGACGTTGGAGCAGGGCCGCTTCGGCGGAGGCGTAGGAGGCGCGAATGCGCAGAAATGCTGGCAGTTTGGTACGGTAATCGTGGTAGACGATGCCCTGGGGAACATACAGGATGTGGACGTTGTGGGCCAGGAGGCGACGACAGAAATCGACATCTTCGCCAAAGCTGAGCGGAGCAAAGCCGCCCAATTGTTGCCATAGTTCGCGGCGCACGAGGAAATTTGCCGTGGGGAGATACTGCAATGGCCCGCCAGGACTCACCTGTTGGGGACGATTGCCCATAAAGAGCGATGAACGCACATCCTCGTAACGGCCAAGCATACTTTCACGCTCGTAGGCCCGAATCATACCCCCTACAGCCGCGACATGGGCATGCTGGAAAACTGGTACCAACTCTTTTAGCCAGGCAGGGGAGGCAACACAATCGCTGTCGATGTAGGCCAACAATGTGGAGCACGCTGCCTCTGCTCCGTCATTGCGACAGATAGCTACTCCTTGCTGTGTAGTGTGGGACAGCACCCGTATGGGTATAGCAGTCTCTTTTATGAGGCGTTGCAGCATGGTGGTGGTCTCGTCGGTTGAGGCATCATTGACGATAAGGATTTCCAGGCTAGCGATTGGATACTCTAGTACATAGAGTGAGCGCAGACAGCGTTCAAGCTGGTTGGCGCGATTGTGCGTGGGAATAATAATGGAGACGTGCGGCCATGTTGCCGGGGGCAGCATTGGCCCAGCCTCTAAGAGGCCCTTCGCGCATAGTTGCTCACAGAGTGTTTGTACGCGCTGGCGTGGGAGTTGCAGGTGCGCTGCCAGTTCTTCACAGGTGCGTTCATCCTGGCAGCATTGCAACAGGCTAGCGGCGGTGGTACTCACGCGCACGATACGCAAAGGGTAGGCGCAGATGGCCAGCCCAGCTTCTCCCTGTAACGTGACACGGATGCCCTTTGACAAACGATAGCAGTTAGGTTTGGGCTGGCGATAGGCTTGTCTCATTATCTCGCTTGCGCAACCATTCTGGCGAGTGTGCCTGGTGACACCACTTCGTACTGGCTGCCCAACTGCTGGATCACCTGCTTGATGTTTGTCGGTGTCATCGTCCAGGCCATGATATAGACACTCAGGAAGTATGGGGGCTTGGAGGTCGTCACCGCGTTGTGTACGAGGTCGAGCGTCTTGCTGACACTATCGGCTAACCCCACGTTTTGGATAATTGGCGTATTATCCTGTATGCTCTTGAATGGTGCCTTCACTCCTGAACCGCTCAGTATCGCATGGACGCCGTGCGGCAAGAGTGCCTGGACAAAACTCTGTTGCAGTTTGGTATCCTCGAAAACCATGCCGGATTGGCGCAGATTGGCGATAATGGGGATGCCCGTGCTCATCAGGAAATCGACATCCAATACTTCCAGCGTCGTCAACCCCAATTCTTGCATCAATTGACCGGTTTGTTGCAGAAAGGGCGGCAATTGCTGTGCGGGCCAACGCGAAGGGAACATGTAACCTGCACCACTGGGAGCAGCCACAAATTCATCGGTAGGTTTGGCCGTTTGATAGTAATATGAGAGTAGGCTGGGTGCGGCTTGCAGCAAAAGTGGCGAAATTGTCCAACCCAGGGGAAATGAGCCATCGTGGTCTGGGTCACGCCAGTTGCGCACCATCTTGTGCTGCACGTATTGCAGGTTATCACCGTCACTGACCGTAAATGAGATATAGATTTTATTGGCTGCGACTGCTGGTGCTGTTTGCGGATGTTGCGGCTGTCTAATGGGCGTGTTTGGCTGAATAGCTGTCCACACTTCCATGTTCGTGAAAAAATCGCTCGCTACCACTGGCAACGCCGCATTTGAGGTGAGGGTAACGCCGCTTCCTTCATCAATAAACCAGCCCATGTGGGCCGCTCCCGGCGGATAGGCTTTGAAAATTTGCTGCATCATATCCCTGTCCGATTGCAGGCTATTCGGGATATTGGGCCAGATGTGACGCGAGTCGAGCCAGTAGACAAAGGCTCCCGTCGCTACCAGGAACGAGCGAATGCCAGTGGAAATATTGGAGTTCAAGCCCCCCACCACACGCAAGGCACTTGCTGACAATAGGTTTTGGATCGCCCATGTATATGCCTGGGTGCCGTTGCTCCATTGGAAACTGCGCAAGTCCACCAGCGTGCGCAGGTTATAGGCTTGCTGTAAATCCTGGGCTTGCGCCAGGTTCACGACAATACCGTTGCGCTGTCCCGCCAGCGTCGTGGCAACATTGATGGTATCGGGTACATTCGGATCATAAATAATCATGCCCTGAATGGCATCACGAAAAGGGATGAGCATTCCATCAAGGACGCCGTCTCCATTAGAAGGTGATGTTTCTTTCTCGATGGAGCCTAACTCCGTATTGAGCCAGAACTGATCTTCGTCACTCGATATGAGATACACTCTTGGCTGTGGACGGTTAATGAGACCCGCCGCTGTGCTAGCGCTGAGCTGCGCGGCGGGTGAAGCTCCGCGTATGTCGTAAACAGTGAGGTGTTGTGGTGTTTGAAAGGCTGGTAGCGTTCTCTCGGCGGCCCAATTGAGGCCCGCGACTTCCATACGATTGCTCATTTTACTTAACCCTCCCTCAAATCTGCTGTTTGAAGTGTCCCGCGTGTATTGATGACATTGTAGCACGTAATTTGAGTGTGTGCAGAGGTTTTTTCCCCTTGACCCTCTAGCTCAACTGGAGTATGCTACGATACAACGCCTTATAACGTGGCTACAGCGATGTGCTATGTTATCCCGTGTCCCGTACCAGTTTTCTGAACGAACTATTGCGGCAACCATGGCGGTTGCCCAAATCAGAAAGGACCCCAGGCATGCCCGAAAAAATGGTTGCACCCGAACTTTTTCGCCCATCGGTAGATTTTCCAGACGTTCCCTATGACCATCTCCTGCGCACTGCCGCTGAACGTACACCCGATCGTCCAGCCATTATTTATCATAACCTCACGCTCACGTATCGTGAAGTGGTTTCCATGGTCAACTGCATTGCCAATGGCCTCTACAACATGGGTATGCGCAAAGGTGATCGCATTTGTTTGCTCACCACCAATCGGCCAGAGTACATCATCACCTTCATCGCCGCCGCCTCTATCGGAGCGGTTGTCAGCCCGATGAATCCAGCGTACAAAGATCGTGAAATTGCCTATCAGCTTGAGAACTCGGAAGCGAAAGCTCTGCTGGTGCAGCGCGAACTCGTCCCAATGCTGCAACAGGTGCTGCATGACAAGTCATTCCCCCATCTTAAACATTTCCTGGTCACGGGTGAAGGTGCTCTCGAAAGTCTGCCGGAGGCCATCCCGTTCGCCAAATTGATGCGCGAATCGTCTCCCAAGCCGCCACCGCACGTTAAGATTAGTGGTGATGACCTGCTGGCGTTGCCTTATTCTTCGGGTACAACGGGTTTTCCCAAGGGTACCTTGCTCACACATCGCAACCTAACCTCCAACAATCTCCAGTTCACGACTGCGCTCCGCACCAATTTTACCGACGTGGCCTTGCTCTTTTTACCGTTCTACCACATCTACGGCGTGATGCTAACAGGCAGTTTCCTGGCCTGTAGTGGTACCCAGATCATGATGGAACGGTTCGATCTGCTACAGTCGCTGGAACTGTGCGAGAAGCATAGTGTCACCTATTACTTCGCGGTTCCTCCCATTGTCCTGGCCCTGGCGAATGCGCCCGTTGATCTCAGCAAGATGAAGACGGTCAAGTATATCTTCTCCGGTGCGGCCCCACTGCCAATGGACCCCGCTCGCAAACTACAAGATAAGACAGGGATCACGGTTGTGCAGGGCTATGGCATGACGGAAGCCTCTCCACTGACACACGCGCAACCGGGTGATCCGGCATTGATCCGCCTGGATAGCGTGGGCATGCCTGTGAATAACACCGAACAGAAAATTGTGGATATCGAAACAGGTGAGCGTGAGTTGCCCGTTGGCGAAGATGGCGAGATCATCATTCGTGGCCCACAGATTATGCAAGGCTACTGGAAGGCTCCTGAAGAGACGGCCCGTACACTGCGCGATGGCTGGCTCTATACCGGCGATATCGGCCATGTGGATGCCGATGGCTTCACCTACATCGTTGATCGCAAAAAAGAGATGATTAAGTATAAAGGCTTTGGCATTGCCCCCGCCGAGTTAGAGTCGCTGTTGATGGAACATCCCGCTGTCATGGACTCCGCCGTCATCGGTATTCCCGACGACGAGGCCGGTGAATTGCCCAAGGGCTTTGTCGTCATACGCAAGGGACACGAAGGCGTGACCACCGACGAAATTATCGCCTTTGCCAACGGCAAGCTGGCTGGCTATAAAAAGATTCACAGCGTCGAGTTTATCGAGGCTATCCCCAAAGTTGCCTCCGGTAAAATCTTGCGCCGCGAACTGAAAGAGCTTGAAAAGGCCCGCCGAACGGCACAAAAGGGTTAATCTATAGTAAACAGAACAAAAACTGGTGATCATTTTGATCACCAGTTTTTGTTCTGTTTACTATAGATTAGCTTATTCCCATCAGGAACAGGCTGCGTGCGATGGCTTCTCCGGCCAGGGCGCATACGACGACCAGGTAGAGCATGCCGGTGGCGGATTGGAATGAGCGGTCACGAATGAGTTTCCAGGCCAATCCTCCCAAAACGAGTGGCAGAATAAAAGCGATCAGAATACGCAGCCAGCCGATGGCATCAACACTCAATGGCGTGGCGACCGGACTCCCGACCGGCTTTATATCCGGCTTTGCTGGCGATACGGTAGTAGTCGCCGTCGCTGTTGGATTAGTGATCTGCGTGCCGTTAGGCTGGACGGCGTAAGTCGTTGTCGGGCCAGCCGTAACGGCGAAGAGCACCTGGGCCAGGACACCGACAAGCACCAGGGTGGTCGCGAACTGCAACGGTTTTTCCGAGAGCGCGGGTGTAACGAGGTACCAGTGGCCGAGCCACATAGCGGTCATCACGCCACCAAGTGCCAGGGCGGCAGCAAAGAAACTGCCCACGGTAAAGATACCGCCAGCATTGCTATCGGCAATTGGGCGATAGATCATCGCCATCACCAACAGCGTTGTGAGTCCGGACAGTACGGCCAGCAAGCCACTGGTCAGTCGCAGCAAACGCACGGTCGAGAAACCAGCCTTAGTCCCCTTTTCTTTGCCATCGACGCCAGCCTTTTTGTCGAGCCAAAGGAAAAGGTTGTACGGCAGCATCAAGAGCAGGAAGAGCAACAAGGGCAGTGCCAAATAGCCTGTCCAGCCCTTATCAAGCTGCTTAAAGGTATTGAGCAGCTCTGGCGTCGAGAAGCTCTGTTGAAACAGATAGGTGAGGCCTGTTAAGACGATATAGATAAGCCCGTAAGTGACGAGAAAATTGCGTTTGACGCTGTTGCGCCAATCCAAAAAAAAGAGTACCGTAAACGAACCTATCGAAACTTCAGTCATCACAATGAATAGTACCAACGGAAGTGTTAGCGTAACCATGCAATCGTAGTCCTTTAAATGTGTCATTTCAGCAAGTGCCAGGGAAATATGGCCCTTTCAACTTACCCGAACAGATTATACATCTTTTGGACAAAATTGGCACCTTAGCGCATTTCCTCAGACCTGATGTAAAAAGGCCATGTGCCACTACGTCATATTTGTCAAATAGAGCCGAATTGTTACCGTATGCGTCACGACTTGCTCAATCAGGGTGTAGTGGGTGCTTAACCATTGGTGGGCGGCACTTAATTGCGCATCCTTTGGGGCAATACGCGCTGTAATAAAAAAGAGACGGGGATGTTTCGTACCATAGACCTGGAGAGCCTGGGGATCAACGGCTGCTCTGTAGGTGCCGGGAGTATGATTGATCACATCATAATCTATCCCATGGAACGCGCCGGGCGAATCGCTAGCAAAGTCGATGTCTCCATCCGTGTCCAGGCGCAGATAGTACCCCATCACGACCTGGCAGCCCTCGCTATTATCGTAGCAGACCATGCCATCGTTTTGATGATAGCGTTGCTCTAGCCAATGGGCCGCTGGCTTCCAATTTTCTACCTGTGCGCTGGCATAATAGGTAGGAACATGCTGCAATGCAATCAAAAACAGGCAGAGGATGAGGAGAACCCGCACAAACGGCTGACGTATCAAGGCAACGCCCAGGCCAATCAGTAAGAAAAATGCTGGCAGAATCACGACCAGATAGCGCGACGAGAAGACATGTACCGACTTCTGTGAAACGACGTAACTGATTACTACCGGCACAATAACCCATAAGGCCAATGCGATGGCAATGGCCCAGGTGATCTGCACCTTTGTTATCCCCTTCGCCTTCCCTGGCAGACGCTGCGAGAGGCGTTCGAGCAAGTGCTTGCTGCCCGGCAGGTAGAGCAAGAGACCGAGCGATAGACTGCCCAGAATGCACAGCAAGTTGAGTAGTAGAGCAGGCTTACCCCCTTCACTGATCGTGAGGAAGAAATAGTAGATATCGTGCAGGTGCGGGATAGGAAGCCAGCCTGTTTTCGCACCGGCCCGACTCGCCAGCAGCATAGGAATGACCAGGACGAAAAAGCTTACTGCACTGATCATCAATGTGCGGCCCTGTTTGTGCAGCGTTGCTCGCCATGGGCCGGGCAAGATCAGCAGCAGTGCGAACATAGAAAACTGTGCCAACAGGACAAAGAAGCTAAAGAGCTGTGCATACACGGTAAGTGCCGCAACCGTTACATAGCATATCCACCAGCGTGTGCGCGGTGTTTCCGCCGTCACGATAGCGAAGAACGCGTACCAGGAAACGCAGAGCAACAAAAGCTGCATACTATAGGCGCGAGCATCCTGGGTATAAACAAGCTGCAAGTCGTTGAGGAGATAGAGGATGGCCGCAGTGAAGCCAGCGGAAAGCCCCAAAAAGCGGCGTCCTAGCAGAAAGACCATCACAGAGCCACTTGCCGCGAAGATTGCGGATGGCAAACGCACAACGAACTCGTTGGGTGGTAGTCCCCAAAAGGCCATAAAGCTCAACCAGAAATGCAGAAAGAAATAGTATAGGGTCATATTTGGCTGCGACCGCGAGACGATTTGGTAGAGCAAAGAAAGCGGCTGCTGGGCGCGTGAGATGGAAAGTGCCTCATCGAACCAGATGCTGGGTGTTCCTAAACGGTAGAGATTGAGTCCCAGCGCACAAAGAAAGATGAAGATGCAGAAGAGAAGCGTCTGCTTCGCCAGCTTGTGAAAAACGCCAGTGATAAAACTTCTCCAGCCATGCTTGTCAAGGGCGTGCTGTGTGGGAGAGACAAGAGCATCCTCCACCTCTACAGTATCATAGTTTTTGTCTAACACGATATACTACCTATCCAATAAACTAGCTTTGTACTTGTATACGAAGGCCAATACGAAGCGTAACGGGGAAAGGTAGGTAATAAGGTCTAAGCATGGTGTATTCATCACTAAACTCGATTACGTAATATAATTGTCGTGGTAACATCATCATGCAAAACAGCAGAAAGAAATTATGGATATCCTCGCTTTCGGCACACCCTTCGGCCTGGCATTTGCTTCGGGCCTGAATGCTTATCTGCCCATGCTTGCGTTCACACTCTCTGTGCGCTGGCTGCACCTGTATAAAGTGAATCCAAACTTTGCTTTCATTACCTCAAATTGGTTTATCGCCGCCCTGGTCATTTTGACGATCCTGGATTTTGTGGCCGACAAAATTCCTCTGCTCGACCATGGCTGGGATGCCATCCATACCGTAGTACGCCCTCTCGCGGGCGCGGTAGTGGCTGCCGCCAGCAGCCAATATACGCTGGGGATGCATAGCACCGCCTTCACCGGTTATGCGAGTTCAGGAATAGTTATGGCTGCCTTTAGCAGTACCATAACCGTGACAGGACTGGGCTTGCTGGCTGTACTGCTCATCGGTGGTGTGTTGGCAGCGTTGATGCATACAACCAAATCAACCACGAGGTTAGTTTCCACTCTCACCACCGCCGGTTTTCTCAACATAGGGCTGAGCGTAGCAGAGGATATATTGGTGGTCATTGTCATCCTGCTTTCCCTTTTTGCCTCGAGTATCATGTTCATTCTGCTCGTCCTCCTGGTACTCATCCTCGTTCCACGCCTCATTCATAGCCGATGGCGGCAGTAAGCTTGTTGGTCATATGCAGCCGGGAAAAGATGGCCCAAAACCTTTTGACTCGAATAAAGAGACGGTGCGACTCAAGGAGGTGACAACAAGCACTTGATAGCCTGGCTCAGAGGGAAAGCGTGCCGCGCTGTATGTGACGTGTAAAGCGTCGAGTGTCCTGAGTAGTGCAGGCGCGGGGTCATTGTTCCTGATGATGGTGAGCATGGCGGGTCGGTTCGCGTGCAGCACGTCCTCTGTATAGGTGGGGATTCGTCCTAAACCGGTACGCGTAATGGGGAAACGGGGATCGGCTGTGATAATGCTGCTATTGGTCTTAAAGGTGATGGGATTGCCGACCCAGGTGATGGCCCAGGCGTAGTGGACGTGTTGCTGCTGCAAATAAGTGATGATGGCATCGTCATAAGCGGGGGCGATTGGACACGAAGGCGATTGATAGGTCGCGTCTGGATCGGTTAACACGTAGGTATAGACTTGTGTACCCAGGTAAGAGAACAGTAATATCCCGATCAGTGCCTGTGCTGAGATTGACATAAAAACATCTCGCGTTTTTATGGTTGGTCTGGAAAGTAACAGCCGCTCCTCTTGTTGTCCGACCTGCAAGCGGTGTTGCTTGAAAAAGCTGTAAAGAGCCATACTGAGGAGTGTCAGCGTCATGGCGAAAAAGAATGGGAGAGCCAACATGAGGGGGGTAGCGTAACGTCCCGCGATATCATTTTGGAACGAGATGAGGCCAGCGGACGAGGCGATAGAGGTGCAGAACATGATGGCGGAACAGAGCGCGAAGAGGAGTGGAAGTACAGCGATCTGCCGCATGCGGAGCAACATGGGATGATGCCACACGAGCGAGAGCATTACGAGTAGTGCCGTTGCCAGTATACAGAGCAGTCCAAAATCCAGGGTAAAGCTATGTATGGTGGCCATGAGAGGACTCTCAATCGGAAGTGCTCCGCTGATGACGCGGGGAGCTACGTAATGTTGGTAGAGAAAAATCTCATCATGTATCAGCGCGAGCCGATCAGGATAATAGGGCTGAAGTATGACATTGAGGGATTTCATATCGTTTAGTTGGAAAATATAGGTAAAGTTGGCCCATTTATAGTGCGAACCCCAATGCAGAGCCGGGATAAGTCCAACGATACAGGCTGGAATGGCGAGCAAGGCCAGCAAAAATTCCTGGAAGAATACGAGCGGTGTGCGCGGTTGTCCCTGCTGAGTACTTCGTTGCCGCTGCAACTGAATGGGTTCCACGATGCAGAAGACGATGATCCAGATTGCCGCCGCCGTAACGGCAGGGGCAATGAGGGGATTTACCCACAATCCCAGACCAACGATGAAACCGATGCCTGTCCAGCGCAAGGCGAGTTCTTTCTTTGCGGCTCCCGCGTGCCAGCGTCTGGTCAACTGATGCGCCGCAAGGAGCAAGAGCAGCATAAGCACAAATGTCTCGATATAACCACCGAGGGTGCGCAATTCCAGTACCGTGTCATACAGTGGGGGAATTGCGGCGAAAAGCGCAGCCATCGTCTTGAACATCTGTGACGCGAACGGTGGAAGTTGTGCCGCTTCGGCTAATGCGTCCGCGAATTTCCATGTCAGCCAGACGACCAGGAGCGAGAGGAGGATAGGTTCAGCACGCAGCATCCATACCGAGGGGCCTGCGATGAGGAAAAGTACTGCCATCAAATAGGCTTCCAGGCTTCCCATGTAGGCCTGACCATAGAAATAGATGGGATGTTCACCGTGCAGAATATGTTCAGCCTGGATACCAACATAAGCCTCGTCGCCATCAATTACACCATGAGTGTGGTAGGTTAACCAGACGCGTATGAGCAGTGCGACGAGCAGGCATAGCCAGAGCGGTGAGAGAAAGACCGCATACCAGGGTTTGCTCAATATGGGCGTGGCAGTGGTGGGTAATGGTTCAGCTATAATTATTGCAATACTTTTTTCTTCAATGCTCATTGTGGATGCCAGGTTCCTCTCAGTCGAGATGTGTAAGTTGGGATAGTATTCTCCAGTACCTTGTTTAGGATAAAACGTTCCAGCAAGTTTTTCGAGGACGTGATAGGATGATTGGGGGATTCGCTACCCCTGATACACGCCATAAGGAAGCCAAAGATGCACGATAGAGAACATAGCCAGCAACTTGAAGAGCTTGCGCAACGTTTTGTATGGTTCGCAAAGCACGATTGTCAACGCGCTTCCCCACTCTATGAACACCTCAGTACACAGATAGCCCGTGACCCGGAGATACTGGAATTGGCTACCTATGCCCATCCAGGTCAGCCAGTGCCTAACCTGCTTTTCGGCGCGGTACAGTTTCTATTACTGCAAGGTGTGCAGCACCCGCTCGCGGCCTTTTACTTCAGTATACCCGCGTCTTCAAGCAAACAGACTGATCCTTATCCACTCTTTCGTTCCTTCTGTTTTGCGCATTGGGCGGAGATACAGCAACTGGTGGCAACACATCTGGTGCAGACCAACGAAGTACGACGGTGCGCGTGTTTGCTCCCGGCCTTTGCATTGGTGGCTCGCCGGACGCAACGACGCCCGCTCTCGCTTGTAGAGATAGGAGCCAGCGCGGGTCTGAACCTGCTATGGGATCAGTATGGCTATGATTATGGTGAGAGCCAGCGTTGCGGCAGTGAGCAAGCATCTGTGCAGCTTCATTGCACATTGCGCGGCGATAAACGTCCGGCCTTGCCAACCACTTTTCCGCCAGTCGCTTCTCGCGTGGGGATAGATCTCAACCCCATAGACGTACATGACCCCACGGCCACGCTGTGGCTACGAGCATTGATCTGGCCCGAACACGATAAGCGCGTGCAACTACTGACAAATGCGCTGGCCGTTGCCCGGCAGCATACTCCTACAGTCCTGATAGGAGATGCGCTCGCGTTGCTACCGGATGTGATGGCTGCAATACCAGGCGATACAACGTTATGTCTCTATCATACGTTCGTCATTAACCAGTTTTCTCCCGTCGCTCGTAAGCAGTTGGCGGCACTTTTTGCTCACGAAGCGACGAAACGGGACCTCTACGTCGTCTCAATCGCCTGGCAGGTGGGCGAACTTCCCATACTGTGGTTGTTTTCTTATGAAGCTGGTGTCAAAACGGAGACGATGTTAGCACGCTGCTCAGGCCACGCAAGATGGATGGAATGGCTATGAAGACCATAGGCATTCAGTTAAAGATTAGCAAGCGATTCAATTCCCCACCAGGGCGACTGCGAGAGCTTGCACGGGTAGGGTTTTTGCACCATCCAGGTTCAGCCCCTGTCATTGTGAGCTTCGCCCAGGTTCAGCCCCTGTCATTGTGCGCTTCGCCCAGGTTCAGCCCCTGTCATTGTGAGCTTCGCCCAGGTTCAGCCCCTGTCATTGTGAGCTTCGCCCAGGTTCAGCCCCTGTCATTGTGAGCTTCGCCCAGGTTCAGCCCCTGTCATTGTGCGCTTCGCCCAGGTTCAGCCCCTGTCATTCTGAGCGCAGCGAAGAATCTTTCGTGCCACGGAGATTCTTCGCTGCGCTCAGAATGACAGGTGGCGACGGGCGTTGCAAAAAACCTACCCTCGCGGTCGCCCTGGAAACCGCGCTCCATTGCTTAACTTATTGCCTTGGAATGGCTTTGAAGTTGACTGCACAAAAATTATCCGAATGGTTTGGTTTGCAAAAAATCCCTCATCGCTATACAGTAAAGGTACTGAAACATAATCCATGCAAAAGAAGGAGCTATAGTATATGGAATATCGCGCATTGGGCCGTACTGGCTGGAATATCTCAGTTGTTGGTTTTGGAAGCTGGGGCATTGGTGGAGACGCCTGGGGCAGCACCAACGACAAAACATCGCTAGCCGCTTTGCACAAGGCCATCGACCTGGGTGTCAACTTCATCGACACCGCTGATGTCTACGGCGATGGGCATGCCGAACAACTGATCGCGCAGGTTCGTAAAGAGCGCAGCGAACAACTCATCGTTGCCACCAAAGCTGGACGACGACTCAATCCCCACGTTGCCAGTGGCTATAATAACCGTCAGAACCTGACCAGCTTTGTTGAGCGCAGCTTGCGAAATTTGCAGACCGAGTCCCTCGACCTGCTCCAACTGCACTGCCCACCGTCCGAGGTCTATGAGATGCCGGAGGTCTTTGCTATCCTCGATGCACTGACGCAGCAGGGCAAGATTCGTTTCTACGGTGTGAGCGTGGAACGCGTGGACGAGGCACTGAAAGCAATCACGTACCCCAACGTCCAGAGCGTCCAGATTATCTTTAACATGTTTCGCTTCAAACCGGCAGAACAGTTCTTCGCAGCCGCACACGAGCATCGCGTTGGCATTCTGGCTCGTGTACCGTTGGCCAGTGGGTTGTTGACTGGCAAACTCAGCGCACAGACGCAGTTTGCCGAGAACGATCATCGCAACTTCAATCGTCATGGTGAGTCCTTCGATCAAGGCGAGACCTTCGCGGGTGTCGATTACGAGACCGGTTTGCAGACCGTTGAGAAACTGCGTCCACTGGTGCCGCAAGGTGCTAGCATGGCACAATTTGCGCTGCGCTGGATACTCATGTTTCCAGAAGTTACATGCACTATCCCCGGTGCCAAGAACCCACAGCAAGCGGCAGACAATGTGCAAGCGGCAATGCTCCCCCCGTTGAGCGACGAAACGATGAGCAGTGTGCAAGCGATCTATGATAGCGCAATCCGCCCACAAGTTCAGCATCGTTGGTAGCGCGAGGTTAAAGAGGTTTATCAGAAAACACAGACATATTGTTTTGTACTGAATGCAGGAGCTTCAACATGAGCATTAACGAGTCAACAGAGCTTGTCACACCTCCTCCAGTAGAGGGAATCACCACCCAAAACAGCCCATTCTCTGTGGCGGAGACGCTGGAACGCCTTCAGGAGGCTATGCACAAGCGGAGCCTCACTGTGTTTGCACATATTAACCATAGTGGGGAGGCGGAACAGGTTGGTCTAAAGATGCAAGAGGCGCATGTACTGGTCTTTGGCAGTCCGAAAGCGGGTACTCCGCTCATGATTGCCTCCCCACTACTGGCACTTGATCTGCCACTCAAGTTGCTCGTGTGGCAGAGTAACGATGGTCGCGTGTGGGTAAGCCATACCAGTACCGCCTACCTTGCCGCACGCTACTCCATCCCCCAAGAATTGACCAAGAACATCGCTGGAATCGACGGGTTGGTTGAGAGCGTGCTGACCACCTGACGCTCAAACCGCTCATATTTAAGCTTGGCTACATCTCTACCCGTTCGTTAGACTCAGCTACAGGTATGTGTGTCGTATTGAGCACCTCACTAATAGCGGCTTGCACTGCTCCATAGAGACTGGCATCTCCTTTGAGTTGCGACAAACGCAACTGAGGATTATCACCGGCATGTTGCTTCATTAATTGCGCTATCGGCTGTATAAATAGCTCTTCCGCGTGCGGCAGTTCAGAGAGGTCTCCACCAAAGACCACTATACCCGGATCGATGACCGCTACGAGATTGATTATAGCTACCGCCAGGTACTCGACTATGGAATTGATGATTGTACAAAGGGCAGTGGACGAACTGGCCCTTGCTACTGTCAGTTTCCCTTTCATGAGTTGGTGCTATACTTACTTACAACTGGATATTTACATGGGTTAAACGCTCAGAAGGGAGACATTACGATGAAACTGACCCCCAAAGAGCAGGATCGGCTCACCATCTTCACTTTAGCTGAACTGGCGCGTAGGCGGCGTGCGCGTGGTATTAAGCTCAATTATCCCGAAGCTGTGGCACTCATCTGTGATGAGGTGATGGAAGAGGCACGCGCCGGGCGTAGTTACGATGAGGTGGTTGCGCACGGCATGCACGTACTCACGGAGGACGATGTCATGGAAGGCGTGGCAGAACTGGTTGCGACTATCTCTGTCGAACCACTTTTTGAAGATGGCACCAAACTCGTCATACTTACTTACCCCCTTGGCAACACCGATAACACTAGCGAACAGGAAGATGCTGAACCTTCTGACACGATTCTGATCAACGCACATAAACCAACGATTACCCTTGTAGTCACGAACACCTCCGATCATCCCGTACAGATTACCTCGCATATGCCATTCTGGCAGATCAACCCGCGCATGCAATTTGACCGTACACAGGCTACGGGCTATCATCTCGATATTCCCGCTGGTGGCGCATTGCGTTGGGAGCCAGGCGAAAAGAAAGAGGTGCAGCTATGCCCTTTGAAATGAGTCGCAAAGAGTACCATGCTCGCTATGGTTTGACGGCAGGAGATAGCGTGCGCCTGGGCGATACAAACCTGTACATTCGCATAGAGCACGATTATACCTCCTATGGGGATGAAATCCTGGTAGGGTTTGGGAAGACCGTCCGTGATGGGTTGATGGCAAATTCACGCCTCGGACGTGAAAGTGAACTCGATTTGGTGCTGACCAACGCCATTATTCTTGATCCAGTGCTGGGTGTTTTTAAAGGCAATATCGGGATAAAAGAAGGGCGTATTGTGGGCATTGGGCGTACTGGTAATCCTGACCTCTGTGATAATGTAGACCTGTTGATTGGCACAAACACCGCCGTCTTGCCTTGCGATGGTTTGATCGCGACTCCTGGTGGTATCGATAGTCATGTGCATCTCCTCAGTACGCGGCTCTTTGCGACAGCATTATCGTCGGGCATCACCACCTTTGTAGCGATGGATGCAGGCCCGATGTGGAACGTAGGGGTCAATCCCACGTTCTTCTTACAGCAAATGTTTGCAGCGTTCGAGGACATTCCGATCAATGTGTGTTTTCTGGCGCGTGGTTGTAGCAGTCATCCGCAAGGGTTAATTGCCAGTATAGAGGCTGGTGCGGGCGGTCTGAAAATTCATGAAGACCTGGGAGCGTTTCCCAATGTCATCGATTGTTGCCTTTCTGTCGCTGAGCAGATGGATGTCTCAGTGGCGATGCATACCGATGGCCTGAATGAATCGGCGGAATTGAGCGATACGATTGCCGCCATTGCTGGTCGCTCAGTGCATGCGTACCACGCGGAAGGGGCTGGTGGAGGGCCGTATGATTTGCTAGAGATTGTGGCCCAACCAAACATCATGCCTTCATCAACGAACCCAACCATTCCTTATACCATTCATACTGTTGCCGAACACTTTGCTATGATAATGACCGTTCATGGCTTGAATCCAGCCTTTCCAGAAGATATCCTGGCTGCACAAGCACGGATACGACCCGAGACCATGGCGGCCGAGACACCGTTGCACGATATGGGAGCGATCAGTATCACCGCTTCCGATTCGCTTGGTATGGGTCGCATTGGGGAGACGATTCGACGCACCTGGCAGATGGCACATGCCATGAATGCCATGAATGCCACGCAAGCAAAGACAGAACACCCTTCCGCCAACGAACGGGTTTTGCGCTACCTGGCCAAGTACACCATCAATCCAGCACGGGCGCATGGCCTTTCCCAACATGTAGGGACGTTGGAGCCGGGCAAACTGGCAGATATTGTTTTATGGCACCCTGAGTTTTTCGGGGTCAAACCAAATCTGGTGATCAAGGGAGGTATGCCCGCGTGGGGAACGCTGGGCGATGGCAACGCAACGGTGGAAGCGGCAGAGCCACAAAGCTATGGCCCGCTCTTCGGTGGTCAAGGGCGCGGGGCAGGTGCTCTCAGCATCACCTTTGTCTCGCAAGCCTCGCTCGACGCTGGTCTCAAGAAACGCCTACAGAGCAACCGTCAGCTCCAGTCTGTGCAACAAACACGAACGGTTGGCAAGAAAAATATGCTCTTCAACGATGCAATGCCACCTGTACATGTCCATCCCATCACACACGAAGTCACCATCAACGATGAACGGATTGCCATGGAACCACTGAGCCATGTACCGCTGAACCGACTGTATATCGTGAGCTAGCTAAGAGCTTCCTTTCACTTTAGCCAGACCCCCTACCCCAGGGTACCCTGGGCGGGAACGAAGATGGGATAGGTAGCCCTAAGTGAGATGTATTGGGCCTTGTGCCTGTCCTGGGGTGAGGCTCTGTCTTTCCTATCAATTGAAGTTTGACAAAGCATTACTGTGTACCCATGCATTCTTGTGCGAACAAGTGTATCGATTCGAGTTTAGTGGCATCGACAAACCTGACGATGATTTCTTGTACCCCGGCCTCTTCATATTCCGCCAGGCGTTGGCGAATCATTGCAGGAGTGCCAATCAACGAGGTTTCGCGTAAATTGGCGAGATCGTCGCGTTGTTCTGGCGTCAACTTCGCCAGCGCGGCCTCCTCCGTTTCGGCGATGGCGCAATCGTCGATGAGCGTAGTGCGCCGGATACTGTTGTAGTCGCGCCCAAGATCATCGCAATGCTGCTTGAGAACGGCAAATTTGTGCTTGATGGTGGCGATATCACCCCCAACATTGCACGCGTTGGCGTATTGGGCCACCAGCTTGAGCGTGACCTTTTCACCGCCGCCGCCAATGAGCAGGGGAATATGTGGCTTTTGCACGCCCTTGGGCTGGTTGATCGCGCCTTTGACCTGGTAATATTGTCCTTCAAAGGTGGCTTCATCTTGCGTCCACATCGCTAAAATAATTTGCACCGCCTCGTGCAAACGGCGCAAGCGTTCGCCTGTACCAGGATAGGTGTAGCCATAGGCATGATATTCGTGATCATACCAGCCTGCCCCGATGCCAAAATCGAGGCGACCATGGCTGAGTGTATCCACGGTACTAGCCATCTTCGCCAGCAGCGCGGGGTTGCGATAACTGTTGCACGTCACCATCTGACCTATGCGCACGCGTTTTGTGTCGCGAGCCAGGGCAGCAGTGCTGGTCCAGCATTCAAAGGTTACTTCTTGCGTGGGAGTGGGAACGGTGTGGAAATGGTCGTAGAGCCAGATTGAGTGAAAGTTCAGTGCCTCAGCCTCTTGCGCGACGCGTGTCATAGCCTCGTAGGCCTCGATTGGATCGGCTATGCCTACCAAATCCATACGCCATCCTTGTGGAACAATTATACCGTAATCCATTGCCATATGTTCATGTTCCTTTCCGTTCAGTCAGGGCTATTTAAAAGTTGAGAGCATGCCCGGGTTGGTTCTGACATGCCCGGGTCGGTTGGTTCTGGCATGCCCGGGTCGGTTGGTTCTGGCATGCCCGGGTCGGTTGGTTCTGGCATGCCCGGGTCGGTTGGTTCTGGCATG
>JBPCJY010000226.1:0-29533 GCA_051004815.1 Ktedonobacteraceae bacterium | reverse complement strand
CCTCCGAAACAGGGCTTCCCTCCCTGGTGCGAGGTGCGTCAGAGGCCGGGGGCGTGAGGGGGGGGTGCCCCTCGTCCTTTCGCCCTGGTTGTCCCATCTCATCATCAGCCATCATTCACAGACCTTGCTTCGTATTACCAATTATGAACCTTTCCCATCAGGATATGTTATACTGATGGATAAGTGAATTCACACCCCTCGGTATGGAGGTTTTTATTTTATGACACGGCTCCAAGCAGGACAGTGGCCCAACTACACGTATATCGTGCCACAAATTTATACCAGGGCCAAAGTACGCCTCATCGGCCTGGGGAACTACGCCCCCTCTGGAACCATCACCAACGCTTTTTTTGCCCATATCTCGACACGCCTCGGCGATCCACGCAGTGCGGACGATCTGGAACGAGTGACGGGCCTGAGTACACGTCATGTGCGTGCCAGTACGCTAGAACTTTGCCGCAGGATGGCGGGCACGGATGCCCCCGGCTTGATTGATGGCCCTAACGCGCCAGCAGAAGAGTCGTTGGTCGATATGGCTGTTATCGCGGCGCAACGTGCCCTGGCCAGTGCGGGACGTGATGCCTCCGAAATTGATACAGTTATCGGAGCCTCTTCCTCGGACAACGATGCCTTCCCAACTGTGGCTAGCCTGGTACAAATGCGCCTGGGCCTGGGTCCCATTCGCTCTACTATGCTCAAAGGAGCCTGTGCGTGCCAGACGGAAGCGTTTCAGGTATGTTCTGAAGTGCTCGCCGCCAGTTCCGCTAAACTGGTGCTATTGGTGACGGCGGAAGGGCTATTGCCCAATATTATGCATGTCCTGGATTGGAAGACGAGTTCGCTCTTTGGCGAGGGTGCCTCAGCCTTCCTGTTGGAACGCGGTGACGAGGATACTTACGTTATCAATGGCTCGGACGCGAATCAGGGACCTTCACTTTTATATCAGACGCCACTACGCAAAGATAGTATTGAAATGGCTGAGGTAGATTTGAAGATCCAGCAACTCTTCCAGGAAGGCAAAGGCAAAGAACTCAGCAAGGTGCTTTCACAGTACCTCGTTGGCTATACCAGAATGAACGGGAAAGATGTCTACCGCGAGGCACCGCGTGCTATGGCCGAAGCCGTCGATGCCCTCTGTCGCCACGCGGCACTTGATCCCGCTGAGCTAGCACACATCGTGCCACATCAGGCCAATTCGCGCATTACGAAGCGCATGGGAGATTTGCTGGTTAACGATTATGGCTGGCCTGACGCAACGATGGATAAGCTGGTTGATAACTTCCGCTATTATGGCAACCTCTCCAATGCCAGCATCGCCACGGCCCTGGTTGAATTGCTGCGGCAGGATCGCCTCCACGAGGGACAATGGATGGCTTTGCCAGCAGTTGGCGGCGGCATGAATTATGGCTGCTGGCTACTGCGTTTCCATAATTTACACAATCTGGACGCGGTTCTCAATCCGGCATAATACAAATATTACAAGTAAAATCTTTTTGAACCAAAGTAGACATTATTGGCAGGGATGCTATGGATGATGGGACACGGGCAGCGGCAGTGACAGCCGCACAACAACTTTTGCTGCGCTATAGAGCAGAACACCCACACTGGGTGGACGACAAAACACCGGTAGATGAACTGGTCGCCTGGCTGGGCTTGCAGGTTGAAACGTTCCACCCAGCGGATTACCCGGCGGGTACGTATGGCTTCTTGGAGCAGGTTGAAGACTTGATCTGGCTTTGCCGCGATCTCTCTCTGACCCTGCGTCGCTTTACTTTGGCCCATGAGCTAGGCCATGCCGTCTTGCATCGCACTACCACGCAGCAATCCGCGGCATTGCGCACCCGTCTGGATGCTCTGCCACCTTCTGCATCCTCCTATCCACAACAGCAGCAAGAAACAATGCCCTCCAATTCACCTGACGACCCCTGCCAGCAACTGGACGTGCAGGAAGAGGTCACGCCTTTCAATGAGCAGGAAAGATTGGAAGAGGTGCTGGGCAGCGGGCAGAGCTATAATCCTCGTGGAGAGCGCGAATTAGCGGCCAATATCTTCGCGGCAGAACTACTCATGCCTCTTGAACGGGTACGCACCCTCTACCTGAATAATCACGTTCCCCCTCATACCCTCGCCGCGCTCTTTCATGTCTCCAACGCGGCCATGCTCAATCGACTGGTCGGTCTGGTCACTGAGGCCAGCAACGCACATTCCTCAACGCAGGAACAAGCAGGGAACAATACAACGCAATCTCCCGCTAAGAAGCTGTACGACGAATTCCAACAAGCCGCCATTGAGGCACCTACACCTGCTCTGATCGTGGCCGGTCCCGGCAGTGGCAAGACCAGCACACTCATCGGACGGACAGACTATCTCATTCACAGCCTTAACGTCCCGCCTGAGCACATCCTGGCCCTGACTTTCTCACGCAAAGCGGCGGAAGAGATGCAAGAACGTCTGCAAGCGATTCTACACAACGATGCAAGTTCGGAACGGTTGGCGATGCCGCAAGTTAGTACGTTCCATGCCTTCTGCGCCGATATCTTGCGTCTCTATGGTAGTATCGTAGGGCTGCGCCCCGATTTCGCGCTCATCGACGAGACGGAGGGCTATTTCCTGCTGCGCCAGTTGACCAGGAACATGCGGCTCTACCATTATCGCAACCTGAAAGCTCCCGCCTTCTACTTCCCGGATATTTTGCGAGCCATCTCACGCGCTAAAGATGAACTGGTCGCGCCAGAACAGTACCACGCCCTGGCCCAGCGCATGTTGGAGAAGGCCCAACAAACGCAAGATGAAGAGACGGTATTGAGTGCTCACAAAGCTCTTGAAGTGGCCCACATTTATGCGCTCTACGAAGAGGCTTTGCGGAGACGAGGAGATACCGACTTCGGTGGGTTGATTATGCTGACGGTGCAATTATTCAAAGAGTTTCCAGAGATCTGTTATGAGCAACAGCAGAAGTTCCATCACATCCTCGTTGATGAGTTTCAGGATATCAATCGTGCCAGTGGCGTCTTACTGCGCCAACTAGCAGGGGAGGCATGCCGTATCTGGGTCGTCGGCGACGCAAACCAGTCCATTTATGCCTTTCGCGGCGCATCGCCCGCCAACATCGCCAATTTCCAGGAAGACTATCCCGGCGCGGTCGTCCTCCCGCTCAGTCGCAATTATCGTTCGCGCCCCGATATTGTGCAACTGGCCGAGGCTTTTCGTTGGCAACAACTGGAATTAGGTACAGAAGTCGAGCCAACACAAACCTCGCCCAGCCGCCTGACTCACCCAGAAACGTATGTCACCGTGGCTACCGCCTCCGACAACAGCAATGAACTGGCCGGATTGATCGCTGACATTCGCTATAAGCATGCCCAGGGATATGCCTATCGGGATATGGCGATACTCAGTCGCACACGTGTACGAATGGAGAAAATCACTCGTGCCTTGCTCACTGCTGGCCTACCCGTCATTGAAAAGGTCAGCGTGTTAGAGCAAGAACACAGCAAAGACCTGCTTTCCATCGTCCTGCTGATGGCTGACGCCAGTGGCATGGGCCTCTTGCGGGCCGCTCGCCAGCGCGAACATCCCCTCGCATCGGGCGATATCGAACTTCTTATACAAGAAGCCCACAAACGACGCAGTTCGCTAGTCTCGTTGGTGTTGAACAACGAAGCTCCCGCGTCAATGAGCAAAGCGGGACGCCGTTCGCTCACACGCCTCTCCAGTATAGTGCAGTCACTTTTCCAGCATGCCAGCGATACCTGGTTGCTGCTAGCTCAGTATCTCTTCATCGAGACATCACTGATGCGCGATCTCTTGACTACTGAGAGAAGCAAAGAGCAGAGCGACATCCTCTCCGACTACAGCAGCCTGTTGCAACTTGCCCGCCGCTATGACCAGCAGCAAAAGGCATTGCGCACGCGACAAGCAGAGGAGGTAGGGGAGACAGAAGAGCACGGCGAGCAACCTATTCCTGCGCCCACACTACATGAACAGGCCAAAGGCCTCCTCGATTATTTGCAGGTGATAGTCAGTCTTGGACAAGATAGCGGCGGTAATCGACAGCATGTTGGCGATGGCGACGCGGAAGAGCAACCCGATGTGCTGCGCGTAATGACTGTCCACGCCAGTAAAGGGCTGGAATTTCCCATCGTCTACCTGCCAGGGCTTATTCAGCGCAATTTTCCCATGCAGAGGCATTCTAATCCTGTGCCACCACCCGACGGAATGCTCCCTGGCGAAAGTGCGGGAAAAACGGCTCACGAGATCGGTGAAGCTTGCCTCTTCTATGTTGGCGTCACCCGTTCCCGCGACCACCTTGTCTTGAGCTACAGCCAATTCAATGGCAAGCAACGTGCTAAACCTTCCCACTATCTTGAAACATTGCTAGCGGGTTTGTCACCTGAGCGTGTCACCCACCTCCAATGGCAAGGATTAGCCGAATCCGCTCCCGTTGAAGACGAGGAAGAGACTATTGTCATGTCTTCGACTCAGCCCAGCCAGCATTTTATCGAGAAAATGAAGCCCGACAAGCTGATCGCTGCGGACATTGAGAACTATCAACGTTGCCCACGCCGCTACCTGTATAGCACGATCTATGGTTTTCGCGGCGAACAAGGAACCTATCTCCTCTTCTGGCAAGCGATGCAGAAAACGCTCGAATCGCTACAGCAAACGCGAGAGCAAGAAAACCCGGCGGAAGCAGTGCCATCGGCTCAATGGCCCACCCTGACAGAAGCCCACAACCTCTACAATCAGCACTGGCAAGCGTTGGGAGGTCAGCAGCAACCCTTTGCCGCCGTCTATGAACGACACGGTCATGAAGTCACAGAGTTAATCCATCACAAGCTGCAAGAAAGCGGCACCGCACGGTGGGAGTTGCGCTCCAGCTATACCGTGGAGGCCGCTGGCCGTACCATCCATGTGCCTATAGATCGCGTAGAGTCCGCGAGCGCAGGCGATCAACCCAGTACATTTGTGCGCACGCACTTTGGCAAACGCAAGGAGACGCCAACCCCCGGCACACGAGAGCTGCTCTACGCTCGTGCCTCGCGCCAACACGCCGCCCCCAAAATCGAGCTACTTTTCCACAATCTCAGCACGGGCGAGACCGTCCCCATAAAACTCACCGCCAAAAAAGAGCAAAATCTATCCGAGGAACTTGAACAAAGTATTCACGGCCTTGAACACGACCAATATCCCGCTCTTTTCAATGCGCGAACTTGCCCTATGTGTCCATTTTATTTGATCTGCCCAGCGTAATGTAGGGTAGAGAGGGTCTCATGGTTTTTATAACGCGTGTTGTATGAAACCCAGACCTTGAGCAAAGCTGCCAATGTAGCGGCAATTGTATGCAGCTAGCTCAGATCTGATACCCGGATTAGTGGAAAACGCTTCCTTATCACGACTCAGGAAGCACTTGGCTTCAGTGGAAGCCCTTCGTTGCACATCAGCAATCACAGTGGAGTAGATAATGCTATCTTGTGGTTTGAGGCCAAATTGTTCTTGATAGTTCAATGCTTGTTCTAAAATGGATGAGTCGAGGTCAATAGACGTACCGGCCCTGAGTAGTCATGCAACCGTCAAATGCAGTAAATCAAATTCTCTGTTCACAGCATTCTTCAAGATAAGTAGTAATGGTTGAAGATCATGTATAGTTTGCTTATGTGATTCTGATCGTCGAAGCTGCCCCAATGTTACTGTCATACGATTGTGTAGCTCTACCCGCTCTTTATTGCGGTGCATAACCGTTGCAAAAGGCTCGCTAAGTGCAAAGCCTGGAAAAGTGAGTACTATTTTGCTGCTTTCTGCAAGTTTGAGAATAGCTTCAGCCGATGTGGATTGTTCTTGCTCAAGTGCCACCTCCAGAACGAAATTCGACTCCGCATACACAATCATACATTTTCCTCAGTAAGAATTGTCGCGTCTCTGATAGACTCATTGAAACCTGCACGGGCAAGCGTTTTCTCAGGCTCTTCATCTTCATTTCTTGGATTTGTAGCGAGGTCATTGAGCCATTGGAATACGACCAACTCAAGTATAGACTCGTAAAGCCTCCGCTCAGAATCTTCCTTCAAATAGCGAGTTACCACTGTATCCATCGGAAATTCATAGCTTGGCGGAGCGTCAAGGTCCGCCTCTCTTGCTTCCTTCCAGAGGAAGCCTACATCCTGAGAAAGCAGCAAAAAGTAGGGAACTCGGGCTGGCACACCGTATTCTATCAAATTATGTCGTAGTTCTGTAGCCATGTATCGAGAGAGATGCGGTAAGTTTTTCACTTCTACTACCGCTATAGGAAAACCTTCCGTATCCCGTATAAGGATATCCGGTCGTGGTCGAGATCGGGACATGGTCATGTTCGTTATCCTTCTCAATATCTATGCTAGCCTTCGCCTGTCACTTTACAGAAGTATACCTATTTCACCTTACGTATGTCAATAAAAGCAAAACGCAGCACAAACTATAGAAAAGCATTTTATATGACGGAATACGACGAGAGGCGACCTGAACAATTATACTTATTCTCCCCCATACACGCCGCGATACTCCGTGGGCAGCATCGCGGCAATCTTATGCATCACCGTCTCGGTGGCTTCGTCAATATCTGCACGCGTGATCTTCTTGCCTTTGGGCTTGAACACTATAGGCTCACCGTAGGAGATGGTCACGGGCGCACGAAACTTTTTGAGCGCGTTTTCGCTGCCCCAGATCGCCACCGGCACAACGGGTACACCTGTGCGCAGGGCAATCATCCCCATGCCCGCGTGGGCCTTCGCCAGCGTGCGCGTGCGGCTACGCGTCCCCTCCGGGAAGATAACCAGGATATTGCCCTTCTTTAACTGCTCTTCGCCGGTGCGCAACGCCTGGCGATCCCCCTCCCC
The DNA here is from genome assembly GCA_051004815.1 of Ktedonobacteraceae bacterium. Classification (GTDB taxonomy): domain Bacteria; phylum Chloroflexota; class Ktedonobacteria; order Ktedonobacterales; family Ktedonobacteraceae; genus JBBQXY01. The sequence continues at coordinate 22,661 of JBPCJY010000226.1, read as the reverse complement.
ACGCTTGACCGGAAATGATCCCAGGAGGCGTACCAGCCAGGCCAGTTTGCCGATAAAATATTCTTCCTTCGCCATGTAGATCACTATGCGCGGGAAATGCATTGGAACGATCGGAATATCAGCCCATGAAAGATGATTGGCGGCAATAATAAAAGCTCCCTGGCGCGGCACATTGTAACGACCTTTCAGACGAACACTATTGGATATGTGAAAAACGAAGATTGCTAGCCAACGTATAGCAAAATACAGGATTGGCGGTGTTATATAGGGTTCGTAATAGTTCTTCTGTGGCTTGACCGGTTTTACTGGTTGCACCTGTTTTTGAGGGTCAAGTTCTTGTTCTTGTTTCATACGGGACTCCCCACATGATGATAAATAATCTCTAGCACTTGCTCTATGCTGAGGTGATCGGTGCTTATGACGATAGCATCTTCCGTCTGTTGTAAGTTGTCGCGGTCAATATAGTCGCGCCGTTCGATATCTTGACGCACACTTTCCAGCGTTGGTATGGCCGGGTTATGTTCGCCCAGACGTTCGCGCAATTCGGCGTAGCGGCGGTGGGCGCGTTCTTCCAGGCTCGCGGTCAGAAATATTTTGAGTTCGGCATTGGGCAACACTACCGAGCCAATGTCACGCCCAACCATCACAACCCCATTGCTCTGAGCCATTTCGCGCTGCTGGGCTATAATGATTGTCCGTACAGGCTTATGAGAGGAGGCCATAGAAACGGCGTTGGTGACGGCGGCACCGCGAATATCCCAAGTCACATCTTGTCCATTGACGGTAACGGTATACTGTCGCCCATCATTGACCTGCGGACGACTAATGACAATGTTGGCATCGCGTGCCAGTTGTTCTAGTGCCACTCCATCGTCGATAGCCACACCGTTCTTGAGGGCTAACCAGGTCAATGCCCGGTACATCGCGCCCGTATCTACATAGACATATCCCAAATGTTTGGCCAGTTCTTCCCCGATAGTGCTTTTGCCTGATCCCGCGGGACCGTCGATCGCGATACGCCTTGCCCGTTGCATGCATCCTCCGTTTATCCAGCAATGCCAATACTGTGGGGATTATATCACAACAGCGCGGCTACCTCCTCGTCGCTCAAATAACGCCACTTCCCCGCCGATAGATTGCCCAATGTAATCGGCCCAACGCCCACCCGCACCAATTGCAGCACACGGTACCCCACGGCACCTAGCATCCTGCGCACCTGACGTTTGCGCCCCTCGTGAATAGTCAGTGCCAGCCAGCAATTCGTCCCAAGGCTGCGCAATATCCGTACTTGTGCTGGTGCGGAGACATGGCTCTGTCCATCATCTTCGGTAAAGGTCACGCCTCCGCGCAATGTCTCCAACGCGGTAAGGTCAGGACAGCTCTGCACCAGTGCCTGGTAATGCTTCTCCATTGAGTAGCGTGGATGCGACAGTTTCAGCGCAAACTCTCCATCGTTCGTCAACAACAGCAGCCCGCTGGTGTCGATATCCAGGCGACCTACGGGATAGACCCGCAGCCGATGTAACTCAGTTGGTAACAAGTCTAGCACCGTAGGTCGTTGTTGCGGGTCGTGCGCGGTACTGACATAGCCTTCGGGCTTATGCAGCAAAACGTAGACATGGCGCGATTCCACCCCTACTGTCTTCCCATCGACGCTGACAGTATCACACGTCGGATCGATGCGCGACCCCTGCGTCGTCACTACCAGGCCATTGACCTGCACGCGTCCAGCAGCTATCAGTTCTTCCGCGTGGCGGCGCGAAGCTACACCCGCGTGTGCCAGGTAACGAGCCAGCCGCTCTCCTTCCGGTGATGATTGTGTCATAACAGCCTCTTCCCCAGCATACAGACCGCGCAGTGTTTTTCCCGGCATGTTTGTTGATAAATATAGTGCAGGCCCTGTTGTCGGCACGCCCCTTCCGGTTCATGGGCCAGCAATAGTTGCCGACTCATAGCGCGGGTGATGCGATTCGAGGAGAGGCCAGGATATGACAGATATACCTCCGTAGCCTGTTTAGCCAGCAGCGTATCATTTTCAACCAGTGCTACCGCGAGGGCAAACGGCAAGACACAGTTACAGATGAGGATATCAGCCCGCGCTCTACCCACTTCCGCGAACACGGCCCGCAAACCGGCTATGATTGCTATAGATTGTGCTGGTTCTGCCGACGGAAGGAGTACTTTTTTCAGCGTCTCCCACGCGCCACCCTCACGCCACCGTGCTACCAACGTGCGCAACGCGACCAGACGACCACTATCTAAAGGCGGTGGGTCAAAGGTATGCCCTAATGGCTCCGGTATTGTCTGCACGCAACCTGACAGGTATGCACCAGCAGCACGAAAAAAGGCGCGATCCCGCCCATAGCCTAACCCTTCAGCCAGTGCAACAATCAGAGAGGCATCATTTGCACTACATAAGGGAGAGGGTTGCCCATTGTGTAGTTGTTCGACAAAGGCATCTGCCTTCTGTTCAAAGCGCAACAATCCTGCCTGGCGCAAGACATTGCTGCGCTCCTGCTCACTCATATTCGGCACGACCTGCTGGCACGGCCATTGTGGGGTACGCACATGCATCGGGATAGCTGGCACGACGTCATAGAGAGAACACATGGGTATTGCCGTCCCATCCGAGCGCAGTATCGGCGTAGCAATATCGCAGACCAGCACAACGTGTAAGATTACATTGTTATAGCGAGCGTCGCTCTGATGACCATGCGCGTACCAATCACTGGCATAGACATGAAACTCGATATCGCCCCCAATGGTCTTATCGCCTTGACCAGTAAAGCGCAATATAGCATCATGCACATCCGGCCCGGCAGCACTCCCCACGCGCCCATGAAAGACCAGTTGACAGGAATCACCATCGCTAAACGGCAAGCGCGTCCCAAAGGGCAACGCAAACCAACGCCGCACCACCTCATCTTCGTGGATAGGTAGGGGAGATACTCGTGGTTGCCCACGTTCCCTAAGGTATCGACGAGGGGAAAGGCATTTCACATAGGGGACAGGGACGGGCCGATCAATCGGCGGTGGCGGCGATAAATCGCGCCCTACGGTAGAGATGAAGTTAAGAGATGGAGCGCAATTTCCAGGGCGACCGCAAGGGTCGCCCCCACTATATCCGATTGGCCCGTCACTGCGTGACGTGGCCGCAGGGGCCGCGTCGTGTATAGTAGGGGGGACCCTTGCGGTCGCCCTGGTGGGGGAACTGAACCTCTGACTCGCCCTTAACTTCATGTCTATGGGGTACGATAAATCGCGCCCTACGGTAGAGATGAATTGCTCACGAGGGGTAGTCTTTATAGGTACCCTGGGCGGCTGGAACGCTCTATTCATTTGTCTCCTGGGGAGGAACGCGTGGCAGTTTCGCGGTGATACGCGTTCCATCGTCGGGTTCCCAGCCATTATTGGACGGATCGTCGTCTTCCACATCTTCTACGATCAATATAGACCTTTCATCGCTATCTCTCTCAATCTGGTTATTGGCGGCAAAGGCCATCCCTTCAGCCACTTCCGCCTCGGCCTCAGCATTCATGGCTGTGCGCCGCGCCTGCTCTTCGGTGGCCTCTGCATCAGCCAGTCGCGCATGAGCACGGGTAGCTTCGCGCTCGGCATGCTGAAGAAATGTTTCTGCTTCAGTCGCGGTCAACGCACCGTTAGCGATAGCCGTCCGAATCTCCTCCAACACCTGATCGGCCTCCAGTGCAGCATGCCGCGCCTCGCGGGTGCGAGCACTGCTGGCTTCCGCGAGTGCCTCCGCTTCAGCCGCCGCCGCACCAGCCACGTCAGCAATCATCATGGCCGCGACCGCCGCCACCATCTCCTCTTCCTCTTCAATGGAGATCTCTCCCATTTCCATGGTCGAAAACCCGTAACTTTTTTTTTCGCCGGAAGGCTGTCCCTCCTGACTGCCTTCCGTATCTAACGGCTGCTGCTCTTGCTCTTCTTCCACCCCTATATGCTGACTTTGTTGGCTCTCTTCCGCATCCAATGGTGGCTGCTCTTGCTTTTCTGCCACCTCTGGAGATAAGCTCTGCTGCTTATCCACCTCTGGCTCAACTCGAGGCGGTTCAATACTCACCTCCTGCGCGACCTGCTCAGCCTCAACTGCTAGTTGCTCAGCCGCTAGCGCGGCACGATCCTTCTCCTTGGCTAACGCGCTCGCCTGGTCAGCCTCTGCTTGCAACTGGCTCAACTCCTGCATCAAATGACGCCCGGAGCCCATCTGTTCCAGGCGATCTGCTACCTCGGAGGCTCGTTGCGAAGCCTCGCGAGCAGCCTGTTCCGCCGCTTCTGCCGTGGCACGAGCCTCACGAGCAAAGTCCGTAGCTTCACCCGGCGAAACAGGTGTCATAGGTACCTGAGCCACGAAGGATGCCTCTTCTGGCTCCTCAACCGGGCTTTCTTCCTGCTCAAACGGTATTTCAGGTACACTATCTACTAGTGAAATAGGCGGTTCGGATACATTCTCTTCTGACTCGGCAAGCGTCTCAACCGCACTCTCTTCTTGTCCAGTGGAGATTTCCGGTTCGCTCACTTCTGGCTCGGCAGGCGTCTCAACTGCACCCTCTTCTTGTGAGACGGGTGGCTCTGGTATGCTCTCTTCTAGCTCAGTAGGCGTCTCAACCGCACCCTCTGTCTGCGAAATAGGAGGCTGTGGCGATGGCAATACTGCTGATGTAGCTGATTGATCTACTTCCTGGACGACTTGCTCGCCGGAAGATGCTTCTTCCTGGACAAGCTGCTGCTCAATGGTGCTTTCTTCCTGCTGCTCGTTCACATCGCCTGCCTGCACTACGTTGACTGCGTTTTGTTCGGCAGCACCTTCCCGCGGGATAGCTTGCGGCTCGCTTGATTCACCGCCGGTTATAGCAGGTTCGCCAGTCTGCTGCCGATAGTGTGTCAGGCGATCTTCAATACGCTCAACGCGGGCCACATTTTTTTGTAAACGCGCCTGCGCACGCCGAAGACGTTCCTCGGCACGCACATGGGTGGATTGTGCTTCTTGCAATCGTTCCTGAAGTTTCTTCTCGCGCTTGCGGAGCTTTTTCTCCAGGTTCTTTGGTTGAGTAGACTGCTTCCCCTGTGGAGAAGAGGATTTTTTGTCAGCCTTCATAATGCATCCTCCATAGCCAATAGATTATTTTTTGCCTTTGGACTTTTTCACTTTTGCATGTCCTTCCGTGGGATCAGCTTCAACGGTAGTGTATAGTGGTGTTGCATGCCTATCCATATCCTCCACATTTTCTTCCATCCCTTGCTGCCGATTATGCAATATCTCACCAAAATGTGGGCGGCGATAGAGCACCTCTGTCCGACGAGAGAAGAGCGTACGCTTGACGATATGCAGATCGTGCTCAATCGTTATTTCCAGGAAACCATTATCTTTTTTACCGGTGGTGTCAAGCAAGGAACCAGCATTACAACAGAGCAAGCGATGTCTTCCATCAGACAAATCCCAGACGTGGCTGCGATGAATATGCCCACAACATAATAAATCAACGTTCAGTTCAATCAGAGTTTGCAGGATATCAGCCGAACGGGGGACGACATCGCCCGGCCTGAGCTTTTTGGTTGGTACCGGCAAAAAGCTGTGATGTGCGCAGAAGATACGATACTCGCCCCGTTCTCCTTTGTTAAAGTGTTGCACAGCTATTTCAATTTGGCGCGGTGTGATATCCGGTTCGCTATTCAGACCTACCGCCGCCACGCCATCTGCGCGGTAGAAAAACTCGGTGGCCGCGAAATGATCGAAGAATTTTCCCTGTCGCCCTCGATTCACTCCCTCTATCGAGTCCATCTCGTCGAGTAGCGTCACCGGTTCTGGGTGTGTTAGTAGGAAATATTCCAGGTCGCTCCGTTCGGCGGGCGCGGGAATAATTGTGCGGGCCTGGTCGCGGTTGCCAGGAATCATGAGCACGGTACAAAAATCCAGCGAGTCGATAAAGCGTTTGACGCGTTGAAATTGCTCGTCTAGCCCGTCATTGGTCAGGTCGCCGGTAATCAAAATGAGGTCTGGGCGCAATGATGCGAACTGCCGACCCGCCTCTTTCAGTAATGTCCAGGTTTCAGGTGATTCTTTATAATGCAGGTCAGAAACATGCAATATTTTCAATGGATTGTCCTTCTTCTTGCCGCATATTGCCGTATGAAAATGTAGAGGCGCAATTCATACCTCCAATAAAAGGTGCATGACGGCACGACGTAAGATGGTTTGTACGTGGTCAATAGATTGATCACCCTCGATAACAGTAAAGCTATACTGTTGTTGCATCTGCTGATATTCGCTGTACATCTTCATCTCGAAATTACGAAAACTTTCCAGGGCTTCTCTCGTGAGCAGCTGTGGTTGCAATACAGGAGTCTCTTTCTGGCCTTTTATATCCTTCGTAGCTTTTTTATTGCTCGCCTTTCCGTGCTTTTCGTGTTTGCCATGTTTTTGCACCGTATCCAAACGCTGCTGTTGTAGCGAGAGACGACGCTTCACGGCCTCTTCTGGGCTAATATGCAAATAGAAAACAACGTCAGGCTGCACGGAATAGCGATAGAGATTATGTACCCAGGCGGTATCTAGCCCACGGGCGGCGTCGCGAGCAAAGGCGGTATAGGTGTAACGGTCGGCTAGCACGATCTCGCCACGCGCTATGGCTGGTTTGATGACGCACTGAGTACGATCAATATGATCCGCGGAGAAGAGCAGGCTATACGTCAAAGCCTTAAGCGGTGGGCCAGTACGTGCCTGGGCCAGGATATCTGAGATGAGGGGGGAGCTGCGCCAGGCGGCGGTAGTCACAAGATAGCGTTGAGCCAGCAGCCAGTCATGCAGAAGCTGCACCTGCGTTGTACGCCCTGAAAGATCAATGCCTTCCAGCACAATCAACCGGGGTCGCTCAGGGGCAATGCGTGGTGTCTCTCCCTGGCTACTATTCCTCACGAGGTGTTGCTGCTGCGCCATCATCACTCCTCATGCAAATTGTATTCGTCCGGTAGCGTTTTCTCTACAGCATCCCGCAAGATGCGCTGCTGCTGCTTGACAGGTAAACTGGCATCCAGACGCAACAGGCCATAGCTCTCAGTCATAGCCTCATACTCGCGTAATATACGCTGCTGAAAAGCTTGAAAGCTCGCGATGGGGTCTCTGCTCAAACCAAGGTCCATACCAGCCTGATAATATTTTATGCGCGGGTGATGACTCAATGTGCGTTCCAGCGATTGATCCGCGCTAATATGAAAATAGACGCCCAGGTCTGGTTTGGCCGCGAAGGCATAGACCTCTTCAATCCAGCTACGCTCAACCCCATGCACAATATCGCGAGCCAGCGCGGTATAAATATAGCGGTCGGCGAGTACAATAGCACCGCGTTGAAGCGCGGGCAATATTTCGTGCTCATACAGTTCAGCAAAATCGGCGGCATGCAGCATGCTTAATAGTAAGGGGTCCAGCGATCCCTGTTTCTTCCCGATTTTCAACGCCCGCTTGATGAGTTTCGAGGGTATTAATTCGGTAATAACGACTTCGTACCCTTCCGCCTGGAGCCAAAACTGTAGCAATCGAAGTTGGGTACTCTTCCCGGAACCATCCAAACCTTCCGCAACGATGAGCCTACCTGGATAGGTATGCGGCGCCAGGAACGGGTTGCTAGCAGCCTGTATGTTTGTCTCAGCCGACATATCTCTCACCAGTCCCTCCTACTATAGAGGATACCTCATTGATTGAGAGAATGCAACCACATTGTCACAACAGCAGACATTTGGAGAGAAGCCTGTCATTCTGAGCGCAGCGAAGAATCTGCACCTGGGCGAGCGAGAGATTCTTCGCTCTGCTCAGAATGACAGGCCGAATCCCTCTCCTGTCCGTGAGCGGACAGGCTTCTCTCCAAATGTCTGTCACAACAGCAGCATTTCTATGAGTCTTTATTTTACCTTCGCTTTTTGATGCTATTATTTAGCGCATAAGGCCAACGCCAAAGCTGTAGAATAAGCGTATTGAAGACCAGTGTGATGAGGGCAAACGTTAGCGGCGGGATGCCGTGATCGACAAAAATGCCGCGTATTGCCATCGCCACCGGCCATGCCAGCACCCATGACAGCAGGGTACGCGATGCCATCTTGCGCGGATTGGCCATCACATCCCGGCGAAACGCCCCCACAAAAGGGGCAACAAGAAACCAGCCCGTGAGAAACGGCAGGGCCGTCACCGTAATTTGCGGTATCGCCGCTAAACCTGTCGCCTCACCATGATTACCGCGCCCGATGGCCGCGAAGATGAAGAAACATAAAGCGTCACCCACTACTAGCGAGACAATACGTAACGTGTTCCCTCTTGAGTCACGCTCTTTATTAGCGTTTGAGGTTTCTCCCTCGGTGTTTTTTTCTGTTATGCTCACATGCTTTTCCTTGTTCTAACTTAAACTTTCTTTTTCTCTTGCTCGCGTACGAGTTCCGCGACGGCAGCAAGTTCGGTATGCACGCCGCGAATGCGCAACATGACTACCGCCAGGTAAACAAACAGGCCAACCCAAACGATGGCGTAGGCAGCGATGAGATAATTCAATCCTTGCATGATTATATCTTCCTCTTGATTGATATACGACTTGAATACCACTATTCCACGCTGGCACGCAGACGTTGCGCCAGTGTTTGCATTTTTTGTAACTGGTAAACCTGGATCATCAAGAAACTGTAGAGCAACGTAAACGACAGCAGTGAAACCATCAAAGTGAGCACTACACTGGGCGGCAACGCGCCAGGAACGCCTACCTCTGGCTGTGGATGCAGCGTGCGCCACCAGTTGACAGACTCGTAAATAATAGGTACGTCGATGACACCAATAATGCCAAGCACGGCGGCGGAACGCGCACTGGCGGGTGTACGTCCCATATAGCTGCGCAACATCATGTAGCCAATATAAATGAACCAGAGGATCAGCGTCGTGGTCAGGCGGGCATCCCATGTCCACCAAGTCCCCCATGTTGTACGTCCCCAGATAGAGCCAGTGATCAGAGCCAGTGTGATAAATACCGTCCCGATCTCAGCGGACGCACGGGCCAGCCAATCCCAACGTTCGTCCTTCTTCCAGAGATAGCCAATACCGCCTATCGCTAGCACCCCAAAGGCCAGCATGCCAATCCAGGCAACCGGCACATGGAAGTAGAAGATACGTTGCGGTATCCCTTCAACCGCATCGGTTGGCACATACAGAAAAATCATGCCGATAGCGATCATCACACTGACAAAGGTGAGAGCTAACAAGATCATGGAAACGATAGGGCGCCCTGGGCTGCCCTTTGTTGTTCCCACAACGACCTCTCGTTGCTCAATGCTTGTTTCTCGTTTGGCTAATGCCATAAAAGTACTCCTGCAAGCCGCTCCCCGCCTCCCCAGGGTACCCTGGTGCGGATTAGCTATTCTTCGACAACATATTCAAAGGTGAGCATAGAGACGCTCAGAAAGATAATATCAAAGGCGGCAATCAAGCCTAACCATGGTGGCTCGTTAGCTGCCGGTACCATCAATGAACCGGTGACGCGTACCGCGCCAATAACGATGGGTACAATCAAGGGAAAGACCAGGATCGGCAAGAGCAATTCTCGCGCCTGTGTCGCCGCCGCCATTGCCGAAAAGAGTGTTCCCACCGCCGCGATACCCAGGGTGCCGAGTAAAACAACCGGCAAGAACACGCCTACGAACAACGGAATGTCGAATAGGACCGCGAAAATCGGTAAGGCCACAATTTCTACTACTCCGATAAATAGCATATTTCCCAGCAGTTTCGCAAGGTAGATAGCTTTGCGATCCACTGGACAGAGCAAAAGACGATCCATCGAGCCTTTTTCGCGCTCGGCGGCAATGGTGCGCCCCAATCCCAGCATACTGGCGAAGACGAACGCGACCCACAACGCTCCGGGGGCGACGGCAGCTTTATTATCCACACGCAGATCAAAAGCAAAGTTGAAGATCACCAGCACAAGGATCGCGAACAGGCCCATGCCCGTCCACATCTGCTTGCTGCGCAATTCGTAGCGCACATCTTTCCAGAGAATCGCCACTACTTGCTCAAGAAAAATCATGATAACGATACCGCCTCTGCATAAGAAAGCTGCAAACGATCCAACTCCAGCCCTGCCGTTCTCTGCTGAAATGCAACGCGCCCACCTTGTAATAGTACAATACTATCGCCCAGTTTTAGAGCACGTTCCGGTTGATGCGTTGTAAAAAGAGCGGTGCCACCCTGTGCGATATGTTCGGCCAGCACCGCCTCTATCAATTCGTGCCCTTCCTGGTCAAGTCCCGTGTCTGGCTCGTCTAGCAGAAGCAGTTGTGGCGTGTGCAGTAACGCTCTTGCCAGGGACAAGCGTTGCACCTGCCCACGCGACAATGTGGTAACGCGCTCCCTGGCTTTTTTCTCCAACCCAACGCGGCGCAACAGGTGTATAGCTCGCTCTTGCGCATCAATAACGGTATACATCTTGCCAAAGAACAACAGATTCTCCAGGGCCGTCAACTCCTCGTAGAGATACGGTTGGTGCGCCACAAAGCCGACCAGACGACGCACCTGCTGAGCATCCTGCACAATATCCAATCCATTGACGCACACTGTCCCCGCACTCGGTTTGGTCAATCCCGCCAGGATGCGCAAGAACGTTGTTTTGCCTGTGCCATTGGCTCCCATCAGTGCCATACGCTGACCGCGATATAACTCCAGGTCGATACCGCGCAAGATGGGCTTGAAACCAAAACTCTTCTTCAGCCCCTGTATCTCCAAGGAAAGATCGCTTACCGGTTTCACGAAGTCACCTGCTCGCTCATCAGTGTACTCAATTGAGCCTTAAGCCTCGTTCGGCGTTCCTGGTAGACCGTTTTCTTCAACTTGCCAGCTTCATAGCTCTCATCCAGTGCCAACAATTCCTGGAGCAACGCCTGCTCTCTGGTAGAAGTATCAGCCATCTTCGCCGTCACTTTTTTCGCGGGTTGCGCTCTTTGTTGTACACGTTGCCCTTTTTTTCTGCGGGTTGCATTGGTCGCGGTATGGCGCGTGGAGCGATAGAGCAACCATGTGCCAAGCAAAATTACGGCCATCACACACAGCACTATAATGAACCAGGGTACACCAGAGTTAGTGGGCGTACTGACACCGCCTGGAACCAGCGCAATGACTGGCAAGCCATCTAATTGAACATGGACTACCTGATTGGGTGTCAAAGCGGTCGCCTGAAACAGATCCAACGGTCGCTGATCCGCGGTAACTGGCCCTTGCGCTGACAATACACTTGAACTGGCGTGAATGTCCGGGGGGATCAGCAGCATTAACTGCACTGTGGGATACTGAACGGTATAGTCAAAGTCATAGCTGGATAGTGTATATGGCATATCAAAGGTAAAGGCAAACTGCGAATCGCCAGGGGGAACAGCAGCATCCGAGGCGAAACCACTATTGACCTGGATGGCGGTATAGCCATCAAAGCCTTTGCCCAACGAGACATTGCGTGCCGTATGTGGCAGCGTAAAGAGCAGCGCGTTCGGTTTCCCTTGACTGGCATCAAGCGAACCAACATAGATGTGAGCATTCAGATTCCTGAAGATGAACAATTCTGAAACGCTCACCAGCCCCTTCTGTGCATCCGGTTCACGCAATAACACCGTCGCCCGTACAATCGCGATATCGGCAGTACTCGTTGTCGCCTCGTACACCGTGAGGTTGACCTGTTGCACCGACTTGCTCGTCAGCGTAAGCACAGCAGTAGTGTATTGCGCCCCCTGGTATTTGGTATAGACAGCATAGCTAATCCCGCTATCAGTGGCCAGGTTACTAAATGTGTAAGCCCCATGGGCATCCGTTTTAACGGTGGTCAAGTCCTGCGAAATGTTGCCCTGCGCCCTCTGCAAAGTAACGCTCTGTCCCGCCACAGGCGCATTCTTCCGCGTCCCATCCAGCAACTGCCCGGCAATACGCCCCCCACTCGCCGCGTGAGCCGTCGGTACGAGGTATAGCAACAGAAAAGAGCAGGTTATTAAGGCGACCAGGAACGGCCAAGGGAGCGATGCGGTTCCACGCCGCGCAGCTCCCCACCACGCAGGCGCCCCAGGGTACCCGCGAGGGGCAGGGAGGTGGCGTGATTGGCTATCATAATTACTGTTCGGTGCGGCCATTATTCTCTCTCATTGTGCGCAATTGTGCTTCGATGGGATCATCAAGCTCTTGTTCGCGGTCATAGCGTGATTTCATGGCCACCAGGGCGCGACGCAAATAGCGTTCACGTAACGAACGATAATCAGCTTCAGAGATGTTGCCGAGCTGATAATCAAGCTCAACCTCCTGGATAGCTCCACGCGCCGCCTGTTCGTTCTCCAAAGAAGCTTTCTCGCCGTTAGACAGGGACGCTAATTCACCATGAGTACTTTCTCGTCCTGCCTGACTTGCCGGGGATGTAGCAGTTTCTTGTGTTGGTTTACGCCGATAGAGCGGATTGAGCACAAAAACCAGGGCTAGCACGCCCAACACGAGGGCAATAAGGATAGGCAAAAACTGCATCATAGAGCCTCCCGTCTACTTCTGCTTGCCTGCATAAAAATGGGGTCTTCTTCCGCCAGTTCTCTTTCAAGCCGCACACGGAAACGCTCTAACTCTGGCTCATCTTCCTCAAACGACTCAGCTTCAGTCGTGCCTGAATTCCCCCCATTACCTGGGCTATTGGCCGGAGACACTTTGTGCCAATCTCTCAGCACAAAGAAGAGCAAGATAAAGCCACCCAGCAGCAGAACGATGGGGACAAGCCATGCCAGCATGGAAAAGCCTTGCCATTGTGGCGACCACACGATCTGGTTGCCATACCGCGCCTGAAAATATGCGATAACCTCTTGTTCCGATTTACCGGCTTGCAACTGCTGGCGAATTACCCCACGCATCTGCTGCGCCAGGGTAGAAGTTGAGTCAGCTACCGATTCGCTCTGGCAGACCGGGCATTTCAACTGTTCGCCCACATCATGTGCCTGTTGGTCGAGCGTCTGTTGCGACGGCGTCGAGAGAAACACGTAAGACCAGATTGCCCCCACGATAGCAATAACCGCGATAGCTATAAAGAGTGGGCGTTTCCGCTTCATTCCTTTTACATTACTCATTAAACCACTCAAACCACTACCTCCTCATCATCGTGTCCCGCAGCTTTTGTGCTCTTAGAGAGTGCTTGCGCAGAATTTCCATTTGTCGCAGTAGCTATAGCTATGCCGCCCACACGCTTCCGTTGCGCAACAGGCGAACGCACGGTGACGATGCGCTTCCTTCGTTCAGGCCACCAGCAAACAATACCGCCCAGCAACATGAATAAACCACCATACCAGACCAGTGGGGTCAGTGGATTAATGAATACGCGGATAGTGGCTTGTGACGCGCCATTCCAATCGTCCAGCAAGACGTAAACATCGGTCAAGCCAAAGGTCGAGATGGAGATCTGGCTAGCCGGTTGGTTGCCAAAGTTTTGATAAAATTCGCGCCCTGGATAGATATAGTGCTGCAACTGTCCATCGCGCCACACCTGTAGGATAGCTTTGATTGTATCAGTGCCGGGGCCAGTTTCCTCAATGTTACCAAAGTAGGTTAGCTTGTAGCCAGCAACGTTCATCTCCTGCCCAGGATTCAGCACGGAATCCTTCTGCACCTGGAAGAACTGCGACCCAATCACACCGACCGCTAGCAGCACCAACCCAAGGTGGACAATATAGCCGCCATAACGTTGACGATAGCGATTGATGAGCATAAAGAGTGCGACGGGATAGGCTTCGCCATGGCTATGTCGCACACGCATGCCGCGCCAGAGTTCATACAGAATGGCCATCGTGGTAAACGAACACACGGCAAAGCCAATATTCGCCCAGACATTGCGTATACCCAGCAGTGGCAATATCGAGGCACACAGCGCGGCAGCCAATGCCGGTATACCTAGATTGCGCCACAACACATGCGTTGAAGTGCGCCGCCATGCCAGCAGCGGCCCCACACCCATTGCTACTATCAATAGTACAAAGAGCGGCCCATTGACCGCGTCGTAGAATGGCGGACCAACGGTCATCGTCTGCTGGCCCGTTGCCGCCGTTATGAGTGGGAAAATCGTACCCCACAACGTGGCAAAGGCGATACCAACCAGCAGCAGGTTATTCAAGAGGAAGATACCCTCACGCGACACAACGGAGTCAAATTCCTGTTCGGGGTGCATCTTGGGCAAGCGATAGACAAACAAAATAGTGCTGAATACAATCACTATGACCAGGAAGGTCAGAAAGTATGCGCCAATATCAGAATAGGCGAACGAATGCACCGAGCTGATGATACCACTGCGCACCTCAAAGGTGCCAAAAATCGAGAGTACAAAGGAAGCCACCACCAGCACCAGGTTCCACACCTTGAGCATACCACGTCGCTCCTGCACCATTGATGAGTGCAGAAAAGCCGTCGCCGTCAACCACGGCAATAGAGCGGCATTCTCTACTGGATCCCAGCCCCAATATCCGCCCCAACCCAGGACGTGATAAGCCCACCACGCCCCCAAAATAAGACCTACCGTCTGAATTGACCACGCAGCCAGTGTCCAACGTCGAATCGAGCGCAGCCATTCACTATCCAATTTACCTGTTACCATCGCCGCCACGGCAAAGGCAAAGGGCAGCGAGAAGCTCATATAGCCCATTAGCAGCATAGGCGGATGCACCAACATCCCTGGGTCCATCAGCAGTGGATTCAGCCCGTTCCCATCAGGTGGAGCGACGGGTAGACGCACGAAGGGATTGGAGACCGTGCAGAGCATAAGTGACAGGAATATTTGGATGCCCATTAAGGTGGCGATGACATAGGGAACCATGACCGTGGGCGCACGACGCGCCGTCACCGCGAAGATAGCCGAGAAAACACCCAGCATCAAAGCCCAATACAGCAACGATCCCTCTTGCCCACCATAAAAAGCGGAGGTCGTATAGTACCATGGCATGGCAAGGTTGGAGTGCTGCGCTACGTAGCTCACGCCGAAGTCATGCACAAGGAACGAGGCGATCAGAGAGGCTGAGGCTAATAGCAGGAAAAACGCCACTGCCAGCACGCCGCGCCGCGCACTGCTAATCAGCAGTGGCTTCTGGCGTATCGCGCCAATTACAGCGATGCTTCCTGTAAATGCGGCAAACCCTAAAGCAAGCACGAGGGCCATGTAGCCCAGATCGGAAAAATGCACGGTCGTTCCTTCTCACGGCGCAGGCGTTGCGGCTACAAATTTAGATGGGCATTTGGCGAGCAGCGTCTGTGCTTGGAATGGCCCTTGTCCCGTATAATGGCCCTCTACAACAACCTGAATACCCGGACGGAAAATGTCCGGTATAATCCCACTATAGATTACCGAGAGCGATTGCCCACCCGCCGTAATGGCAAAGTTAACCAATTGCTTTGAATCATCCCGCACGACCGAGCCAGCTTGTACCACGCCCGCCACACGCACCGATTGCGTCGTGCAGGTAGTACAGCTCTTCAGTTCGTTCACAGTCATATAGTAGACGGCATTCGCCTGCGTATTCGCGTAGACAAGATAGAGCACCGCTCCCAAAATAACCAGACCGCCGAGAATGAAGCTCAGTGGGAGCCGCTTACGTCGGCGCGGAGACAGTTTCTCTTCATTTGGTGCTGTCAAAGTAGGCTGCACAATACAACCTCCAGGTTCATTAATGGGGTGCGATAGCTGCTTCAAACAAGCTGTTCAGTAGCGCACCCAGTAGAAATACTACGATGCCAAGGGCTAACAGCAGTTGCGGCGCAGCTTTTGAGAGTCGCGTCGAACGTTTTGCCAGCCGCCGTATATTACTTTGTCCAAGATACATTGCTAATATAAACATAGCAAGCGCGGCGATAATTTTCAACCCCAATACTACCAGATAGGGCCAACCAAGCATAGTCTGGGTCAAACGGTCAAAGGTCAGAAACGCGCCACTAAGCAGTAACACGCCTATGCAGATATTCACCATGCGTTTGTACAGGGCCGCTATCTGCGCAGCCACAACGGGAGCAGGTCCGCCCAATTTCAAGGCTGGTAGTATGACCACCAAATACATGATGCTCCCACCAAGCCAGGCTGCTGCCGCGATGATATGGGCAGCACGCATAAGCACGCGAATCTCTACCATGACCTTCCTGCTCATTGCCGCTGTATTATCTTCTCATCATTGCTAGATGAGCGATTGAATGCCATTTTGTAACTCGGTCGCGGTCATTTCACGGGGTATGCTACTGACGACAATGCCTTGCTTATTAATGAAGTAGGTTGTCGGAGTATACGTTACTCCATAGTTGATAGCTATTGAGCCACTCGTGTCCAGTGCGTTGGGATAGGTGATACCATATTTCTGCAAAAAGCTCAAGCCATCGCTCTGCACATCTTGAAAATCAACACCGATAAAGACAACACCCTGAGATTGCGCATGCTGCCATTCTTTTTGCAACATGGGTGCCTCATCCTGGCAGGGTACACACGTCGCGCCCCAGAAATTGAGCACGATCGCTTTGCCCTTAAAGCTCGCCAGATTCAGCGTCGCTCCAGGCTTCGTACTGAGAGCCGTCAAGGTAAAGTCGGGTGGACGATGCCCCTTCAATGGATCAACGACGTTATTATCGCCATTACCCGCGTTGGGTGCAGGCGTTAATAGTTGCGTCCATAGCAAAATCAGCAGTCCGGCATTGATCACACTCACGACAGCAAATATAATAATTCTGCGCTTGCGGGTGCTTTTGGGTTGCTGTAGTTTTTGCTCAAGTTGGGTTGTATTGTCCGTATCGTCAGTCACGACGTTGTTCGTTTCTATCTTTCCAGCTAAGTCTCCATCATTATCACATGTGTTATTGTACAACACGATAATATCAGATTGATTATGGGGCCTCTGACTGATACGAGCCTTGCTACTAGCGAGAGCAACCTTACAATGACCTGAATAGAAAAGAGGTGGATGCAACCAGCAGATGCATCCCCCTCTTTGTGCAGCACACAATCTAAGCTGGGTTATGTTGTAGTTAGAACACACTCCTTTGCTTCTTCTGCAACAGGCTCTTGTGGATGCCCATGCTCCTCGTAAGAGGCTTGCGCTTCTTGCTGTTGAGAAGATAGTTTTAGCAAGAAGTCGTCTAACTCCTGGTGAGACCGAAAGGTGAGAATGGTTTTTTTCTGGGGTTCGTCTATCCCAAGCAGGGGGATTTCCGCGAATTTTCGAAGGAGTAGCTTCTTACCTCTACGAGGGAAAACTAGAATCTTTAAAATATAGAGCAGACCAAGTCTATCTGTACATCCATCTGGTATATCAGGGCGCGAACACCCCCGATAGCGAATATGCCGTTTGACTGCTTGCCAAAAACAAAATAAGGGCGGCATATCCAGGAAAATGATGGTATCAGCCGCTTGGAGACGACTATCCGAGGAACTAAAATAAGTTCCTTCGATAATCCACCTGTCTTTGTCTCCAATAAGCTGCTGCTCAATCTTTATTCTGGTTTCCCTGGGATATTCTTTCCAGCCGTATTGCCAGAAATAGCGGTCCAGGTGAAAGACTTCGATGTTGAGGATATGGGCTAAGGCCTGAGCGAGTGTCGATTTCCCCGCGCCTGGCGATCCAATAATTACAATCTTTTTCATACACAATTCTCGAACAGCATTACAATGCTCACAGCGATAAAAAGGATGATAGGTAAAACGGAATGTTGACTAGCAACCAGCGTAGACGCATCTACTTCTGTAGCTGCCTCAGCTCACAGGTTTGGTTTGGTGCGCTCTGATTGCCCTGATGCGTTCCTCATGCTCACCTGCCTCTTCCTCTCTCCCTATAGCGTGCAGTAGAACAGCTAAATGCTCCAGGGTGGAGGCAGTGCGTGGATGGTCAGAACCCAGGTTCTGTTCGCGGATGGCGAGAGCCTTCTTGAAGAAGACCTCGGCTTGAACATAATCTCCTTTCAAAAAGAAATTTTCGGCCATATTACTCAGGGTATAGGCCGTATATGGATGATCTGGACCGAGTATCTGCGTATGAATCGCAAACGCCCTGGCAAGCAGAGGTTCGGCTTCGTGATATTTCCCCTGGGCATGGTAAATCTCGGCCAGATTATTGTCGATAAGTGCTATATGTGGGTGGTTTGCGTCTAGTGTACGCTCTCGAATTTGTAGCGCACGTCTATTCAGCACTTCGGCCTCGATAAGCTTCTGCTGTCCCTGGTAAATCTTTGCCAGAATACCCAGCGTATTAGCCACATCGGGATGGTCACTGCCTAAGTGCTGTTCCTGGATGCGCAGTGCTTGCTGAGCAGATTCTTCAGCTTGACGATATTGCCCTTGCGAAGTGTAGAGTTTTGCTAGACCGTATAAACTCTGCGCCACTTGGGGATGATCGGGACCAAAAACGTCTTCGCGAATAATTAATGCTTGCTGGTAGTAGGGTTCCGCTTTCGCATATTCCCCCTGCGCTCGATACAAGCGGGCCAGGTTATTGAGGGTTTGCGCCACATCGGGGTGATGTGGCCCCAATACCTGCTCCTGGATGCTGAACGCCTGTCGATACAGGCGTTCAGCCTGCTCATACTCACCTTTGGAGCGATAGAGTAAGGCCAGGTTATTGAGCGTTTTAGCCACATCGGGATGATCCAACCCCAGCACTTTCTGCTGGCTATTCCTCGCCTGCACATAGAGTGCCTCGGCCTCTACATATTTCGCCTGTGCGGTGTAAAGTTCCGCGAGATTGCTCATATTCTGTGCTATAGCGGGGTGTTCAGGTTCTAATACGCGCTGTCGAATGTGTAAAGCTTGCTGATAGAGTTGTTCAGCACGCACATACGTACCCTGGGCATAATAGAGCAAAGCCAGGTTATTCAGGCTTGCTGCGGTAGCGGGATGCTCTAATCCCAGTGCCTGCTCACGAATCTCCAAGGCTCTTTGTAACAGGGGTACGGATTGTTGATACTTCCCTTGCGTAAGATAGAGCATCCCTAGATCATTCAAAGTCGATGCGGTAGCGGGATGAGTTGGTTCAAGCACCTGCTCACGGATTGCCAGTGCTTGCTGTAAAAGCGGCTCGGCCTGCGCATACTGGGCATGTGTACACAGGTAGTTCGCGGCTTGATTGAGCAAACGCGCAGCTTCTGGAAAAGCGAGCTGGTATTCCGCAATATATTCCGCGCCGATTTGCGCATGTGGGAGGCAACGCTGACATTGTGCCCAGGTTTTTAGGTCAACGTCTGGAAAAGCCTTATTTATCGCTCGAATAGCTCGTTCCGCCCAGAGGCATTGCTGGCTTCTCTCCATGCCATCTTTGAGAACTGCCTGTACGAGGCGGTGAATACTCAAGAACTTCGCCTCCGGGTTACGCCGTAGCAACGAGTAGCGCAGCAACAACTCGATAGCGGCATCCATCGCCAAACCATCACTTACTACCAGGCCCAGAATGGGACCAAGTTCGGTGACACCTTCAGTAATAATTTCTTCAGGAATGGCCTCGGGATTGAAGAACGTGAGCAGACGCAGCAGGTCAGCCGCCGCACGGCTTTCCTGTTCTACTTGCTGAAAAGAGAGCGACCACGTAGCAGCAACGGGTTCAGGATGGTCTACCGGAAGCCTTCCTCGCCGCAGTAACAGTTCCTTACGGCGTGTCCGATAAAGATGCAGGTAGGTGGAGAAGCCGCACCTGGTCTCTTCGATATAAGCACCAGCCTGGTCAAGAGCAAGAGGTAGTCCATCCAGTGCATTCACTATCTCTGCCGCCAATGCCTGACTCTCCTGCGCTGCCTGGTGCAGTGGCGCGTCTGGCATGAGTACTTTTGTACGTCTCAATAAAAATGTTACCCCCTCCTCCAAACCCATTTTCTCCACTTCAATACTGTGCGCGATGGAACCCAGTGCCTGTAGCCGCGTGGTGAGTAGGAAATTGCCCGCCCCTTGCACGGGAAGAAAATCAGCGACCATCTCCAGATTATCCACATTGTCCAGGACGAGCAGCCAGCCTTCATGCGTATCTAGCCAGCGTTTAACCGCCCTCACTACGATATCCTGATCTTGCTCACCCTGCTCTTGTAGCTCCAGTAAAGCCGCCAATAGGACAAAGTCAGCGATGAGCGCATCATGAGAAGAGGCCGTCACCCACAGGATGGTCTGGTAGAGGTCACGATAGCGATAGGTATACTCGACCGCTACCTGTGTCTTGCCAATTCCCCCCAAACCACTAATGGCCTGTGCCTGTGTCAAGGCTGCCGCTTTGTGGCTATTAAGTTCAGTATACAAAGAGGTAAGAATATCTTCGCGCCCAGTGAAAAACGGGTTGCGACGATAGGGAACATTCCACAAGGGTATAGAGGAAACCTGAGCGGCATCCGGTACGGAATGCGTACTAGCTTCCTCGTTATTGTCATCTTCTGTTTCCATGAAGAGACCAAGCTCCTCAAGCGATTTCCCAAATAGTTCTGCCAGCTTCTGACGAAAGTAGGGGCTGGGTGTGGTAACGCCCTTCTCCCAACGGCTGATGCTGACTTGATTTGTCCCGATGTGCTTGGCTAACTCGCCTTGCGACCAGCCGCGCCGTTCTCGCTCCTGCCTCAGCCGGGAAGATGACACTCTGGGAATTCTCTTGATGGCCAAAACTTCCTCATTATCCATCACACACTTCCCTGAGACACCTAAAGATATCCATCCTTTATGAAGAGACTTACTACAACCGATTGGAAAAGGTGAATAAGAATTATATAAGGATGATATGCACACTATATTATATTCGTCAATCTGTTAATATAAATTCGCGTCAATAGTACTAAAGAGTGAAAAAACAGCGTAGGAAGTCGAAAGCGGTTAAGAAACCTCCACCTGGGAGATAAACAGCAGGAACTGTTATGGTATCCAAAAATGATTAGACGTCAAATGCCGCCAAATATAAAAAAGCGGGAACATAAAAAGGAGCCACGAATTTCGGCGGACTCTTTCGTACAAGTAGTAACGTGACATTAGTAAATAGGATGCCTAACTTGCCCTCCTTTGGAGAAGGACCGGAACGGAAAGGATAGGAACGAAAAATGAACAAAATAACAGCGACACTGCTCGCAAGCGGATGGGAGAGCTTAGAGAAGCCTCCGCATGTTCTGCCTCAACTCATTGATATACTAACCGGTCAAGATCAAGAGCTTCTTGCTCAACAAGAGCAGCGTTGGGCGCACCTGGCTGAATGCGTGCATTGCCAGGAATTCTTAAGAAGCTACCTGGTTAAAACGATTGAGTACGACAAAGCGCAAGGCAATGCCGAGGGGTCGGCACCGGAATTGCTTACCCAATTGACACATCTCATGCACGAGCAACTCAAAGAGGATATCCCTGCGTATGTTGACACACTTGAAGAACTGAACGAGGAGGAAGCGAACAGGCGATTTCCCCACTTCGCGAAGCATTTAGCAGCGTGTGGAGACTGTCAGGCAGTCGTGCAAGATTTGCACTCCTGGCTGAGTCAGTCAGAAGAGATTGGATTGTGACAAGAACGGGAATACATTGCACAATTATGCAATGAGTAATAGTCGGGCTTTGCAGCCCTCGCGGTCATCATGTGGCACCTGGCGTTGCAACAGCCCTGGCTTAAGTGCTCACTTACTCAGGTAAATCGTTATCGTCAGGTGCATGCGATAACTTCTGATCTAGATAAGTACGCGCTGAACGGACAACGTGCCCGACGACCGGAGCGTTAACGCCAAGGGCTTGAGCAGCTTCCTCGTAACTATAGCCATCGAACAGTACCATTTGCAAGATCTGCCTGTTACGCTCAGGCTTCGCATGCAGCTGGAGAAACACTTCAATCGCGATGATTACCTCTCGTATGCGCTCCTTTGTCAACGCTATCTCCTCCGGTGTTCTTGCCACATGGCTTATCGAATTCTCAATGTCACTTTCATGACCCTCTGGCAAATCATCCAGGTACCTCTCCCGCTGCGTAATTTCTGTTTGCTGTCGTAGTACATCAATGGCACGATTTCGCGCTATAACAACAAGCCAGGTTGTGAAATTACTTTGGTAGCGGAATGCGGATAAACTCTTATGTACTGAGGTGAGGATTTCCTGGATGGTATCATCCTTGAGATGTGGCCAAAGATTAGAAAATTGTTGTTCGATATAGTACCGAATGAACGCGCTACACTTGTGCCAATGCTCCGATTCAGCGTTCATGAGCATTGCTTCGATTACCGCCTCATCGTTTAACTCGGACCATTGATAACGGGGGGTACCTTGTGTCATTCGTTATTCTCTCTTCCGCTCCAATTCTCTGTAACTCCCTTGGCAGCACATGAAGTCACATGTAAAGAAGGTGAGGAAAAGATTATCCTCTGGCACCTTCTGAATTATCACGAATAACGCTTGCTACTAACAAACTACTGAGACAATGGTACAGTTGTTCGACAAACAGTCATTGCGTTTTTTCTGGTGGTTTACTTATTATAGACGTATTTTCTTGATGAATATCAAGGCAATTTCCTACAAGTATTTAACGGCGCAAGAAGAGGTATCTTCCAAGGGATAGTAGCAAGGACAATGAAAAAGCGGGTAGGGCGAGGGCGGGCGGGGACCGAAATGTTTTTCCGTGGGCTTCCTACAAACCGCAAGGAGGCTTTTTCGGTTAAGTACCGGTGA